>NZ_BBMY01000098.1 GCF_000759775.1 Escherichia albertii NBRC 107761 = DSM 17582 | reverse complement strand
CCTATGATGGCGATATTCTTGCGCATCGGGGATGTAGAGATTGTTAAATACGTACTCGGCGCGCTCGCGGTTCAGCATCAGCTCTTTGCGCCCTTCCAGCACCGTTTGAAAATCCGTATACAGCTTGTCTTCAGTTTCACGCAAAGTGGCCATGTGTTTGTACACCCGCGCCACCAGCACAAAACCGCCCCAGATGGTAATCGCCATCCAGATAACCGTGACCAACAACATTTTGCCCGACAGCATCCACAGATACGCCGCCGCCCCTACGGTGAGAATAATCCCCTGCACCAGTTCCGGCAGACGAACAAAAGCGATGGTGATGTTGCGCACATCGCTGGTTAACCCTGCCAGCAACGAGGCGCTACCCAACTGTTCGATACGCTCAACGTGAGTATCCAGAATTCGTTTGATAAATTCGCTACGCAGTCGGTAGACGAAGTGGTGCCCCAGCGTGGTAAGCGCCAGTTGCGATCCGAGGGTGACCGCCATCAGCAACAGCAGTAAGCCAAGAAACTCCGGCAACACCAGTAGACTGGCATCCGCCGTTTCGATAAGACGCTGATTGATAAAAGCAATTAAGCCAATGCCTAACGCCGCGCTGGCGAGGCTTAGCGCCATCACGCTGATAAATGGCCAGCGATACTGCCGCCAGACAAGTACAAGAAGTTCCATGCAGAAAACCCGGACAATGAATTACAGCCCGCAGTTTAAACATCTCTTTGCTCACAGCAATAATAATTCTTATTTTTATTCTTTTTTACCTGCCTGACGGAATGTCAGATTGTAGCGACAGTCGGCAGTTAGCGGATGAAACCCCGTTTTTAGCGGTTGAATGCCGTGATAAAACAGCCGTGATTCACCGCCCCACACCACCACATCGCCATGTTCCAACAACAATCGTTTTAGTGGATCACTTCGTTTCAGGCCGCCAAATTGAAAAATAGCGGGTAATCCCAGAGAAACAGAGACAATCGGCGCACGTAGATCCGCTTCGTCTTTATCCTGATGCAGCGACAGTTTCGCCCCAGGAACATAGCGATTTATCAGGCAGGCGTCCGGCTGAAAATCCCGATATCCCGCCGCCATTGCCGCCTGCTGACATAAATCACGAAAACTTTGCGGCATAGCGGGCCACGGCTTTTCTGTTTTTGGATCAACGGCTGAATAAAGATAGCCTTGCCGATGGGTGGTCCAGCCCAGACGTCCGCAGTTAGTCATCGCCACTGACATGGTATACCCGCCCGGTGTGACCATCTGGCGAAACGGCGACTGGCTGGCGACGTCGTTGATTCCCTGCATCAACTGTTCTGCGACGTTAAAAACAAAACGGCGCAGGATCACCGCGCCAGGCGCCAGCGGTTCCTGCCAGGGTTCAGCATTGGCAAACAGATCCAACATTTATGTATCCTCATTTTCAGCTTCGCGGCGTAGTAATTGCGCTTTGCGTGCCACCCCCCAGCGGTAACCGGAAAGCGCCCCATCACCACGTACTACCCGATGGCAGGGAATAACGATAGCCAATTTATTAGCGGCGCAAGTGCTTGCCACCGCACGTACTGCTTTCGGTTTGCCGATGGTGTTCGCCAGTTGCTGATAACTCACGGTTTCACCACAAGGAATGGTACACAATGCCTGCCAGACTTGTTGTTGAAAAGCGGTTCCCCGAATATCCAGCGGTAACATCAACGGCGTATCGCGATGATTGAGGCTGGCGATCACCTCGCGCACATGCTGCTGAAACGTCGGGTCAGCGGGCGCGTTATCGGCGGCAGGAAACATCTGCTGTAGCTCGCTAATTAACATCTCGTCATTATCGCCCAGTAGTATCGCGCAAATCCCCCGCTCGCTTTCTGCCACCAGGCAGCGGCCCAGCTCACAGTCGGCCAGCGCATAACGCACATCAACGTTCTCTCCGCCATGACGAAACTGTTTTGCAGTCATACCCAGAGTTTTATCCGCCTTACGATAGTAACTACTGCCGTCCGGGAATCCGGCGTTGAGAATCGCCTGAGTGACGCTCTCCCCTTTCGCCAGCGATTCCCGCAGGCGACGAGCGCGCCAGGCCTGTTGCCAGGCTTTTGGCGTCATTCCGGTGGTGGCTTTAAATAAACGATGTAAATGGAATGGGCTCATCGCCACCTGTTCGGCTAAAGCGTCAAGGGTGACGGGAGTCTCCTGTTCCAGCAAACGGCAGGCTCGGGTGATTTTATCCAATCGATGTTGCTGAGCATTAGCTTTGTCAGGCTGGCAGCGCTTACACGGGCGAAACCCGGCGGCAAGCGCCTCGCCGGCATCAGCATAGAAGGTTACATTTTCCCGCAAGGCATGTTTAGCCCGACAAGAGGGGCGACAGAAGATGCCCGTGGTACGTACGGCGAAAACGAATTCGCCGTCGGCGCTCGGGTCACGGGCTAAGACAGATTGCCAGCGTTGATCGTCAGTTAAGCGTGTGGTGTTTTTCATAATCAGCTCCCTGGTTAAGGATAGCCTTTAGTCTGCCCGGTCACCGTCACGCAAAAACTAACAATCTTGCGCTTTAATTTTTTTCGCTGACCAGGAAACTTTTAAACTGCGGCGACATCCAGGTTTTAAAGTTATCGCCTTCTTTGGTGATCATATAGACCGCCAGCCCTTCCCGACGAACGACTTCTTTTGCTTTATCCGGCCCGAGTACCATCAAGCCAGTATCCCAGGCATCGGCTTCCAGCGCCGTGGGAGCAATCACCGTCACGGATACCAGATTGTGTTCGATTGGCCGCCCGGTTTGTGGATCAATAACATGGGAAAGGCGTTTGCCATCCAGTTCGTAATAATTACGGTAGCTGCCGGAGGTGCTAATCCCGTGACCGTTAATATCGACTACCGCCTGAACTGCATTCTCTTTATCGGTCGGTTTTTGGATCGCCACACGCCACGGCAGGCCTTCTCCGTTCATACCCCGGCTGTTCAGCGCACCGCCAACTGACACCAGATAACGGGAAATACCTTCCTGCTCCATAAGACGTGCCAGATGATCTGCCGCATAGCCTTCGCCGACAGTGGAGAGATCGATATATAAATCCGGCAGATCTTTTTGCAGATATTGTTGGTGATATTTATTAATAACCGTCAGGTGCTGTAAGCCAGTTTTGGCTTTCATTGCGTCGATCTGTTCCTGGCTCGGAATTTGTACCGGCTGTTGTTCCGGGCCAAAGCCCCACAGATTCACCAACGGCCCGACGGTAATATCCATTGCCCCCTCCGTTTTCGCGCCAATGCGTAGCGAAGTGGTGACAATATCGGCCAATGCTTCATTTACTGGCCACGGCGTCAGACTTTGTGAGTCGTTAAAGCGCATCAGCGCGGAATCTTTTTTATAGGTCGAAAGCAGTTGATCGTCGGCGTCGAGCTGGGTCTGAATCTTCTCTTTAAGTTCAGCACTGCGTTTGGCGTCAATACCCGGAATGCTGGCGCGCCAGAAGGTCCCCATGGTTTTACCTTCAAGAACGGTAACTTCAGTAGCCTGGGGGGCGGCGGGTTGTGGCTGTTGATCGCAACCAACAAAAAGGAGCGCGACAGCCAGCAATGCCACGCGAGTAAAGCTTATTTCCATACGTGATTATCCTCATGCGAACGGTCGCAAGAGTACACCAAAAAACGGCATTTGTACGCTGAAAACCATGAAAAAAGGGCCCGCAGGCCCTTTGTTCGATATAAATCGAGATTAGAACTGGTAAACCAGACCCAGAGCTACGATATCATCAGTGTTGATGCCAACAGCGCGGGTGAACTGGTTGTCGTCCAGCAGGTTGATTTTGTAGTCAACGTAGGTGGACATGTTTTTGTTGAAGTAGTAGGTCGCACCAACATCAACATATTTCAGGATATCTTCGTCGTCGTAGTTACGAGTACCGATGGTGCCCAGGTTTTTACCTTTAGACTGCAGGTATGCTACAGACGGACGCAGACCGAAGTCGAACTGGTACTGAGCAACAGCTTCGAAGTTCTGTGCTTTGTTCGCCCAACCCAGGGAGCCTACGCGAGTTGCGTTGTAGGTCTGGGTGTACTGAGCCGCCAGGTAGATGTTGTTAGCGTCGTATTTCAGACCACCAGTGTAGGTTTCAGCGCGGTCGCCAGTACCGATCAGGCCAGTGTTGTTCTGATCCCAGGTACGTTTGGAGCTGGAAACTGCAGCACCGATACCGAAGCCTTCGTAATCATAAGTGATAGAACCGCCAACACCGTCGCCGTTCTGACGCAGAGCGTTACGACCGTTGTTGGTGATGCCATGACCGGTGTAATCCTCAGAACCTTCACCGCTTACGCTGCCGTTTTGACCCTGATACTGAACAGCAAAGTTCAGACCGTCAACCAGACCGAAGAAGTCGGTGTTACGGTAGGTCGCGAAGCCGTTACCACGCTGCTGCATGAAGTTATCAGAACCGTAGGTGTCGCCGCCGAATTCTGGCAGAACGTCGGTCCAGGAAGTTACGTCGTAAACAACACCGTAGTTACGACCGTAGTCGATAGAACCGATGTCCTGGAATTTCAGACCAGCAAATGCCACACGGGTCCAGGAGTTGTTTTCGCTTTCTGGAGCGTTGCCCTGGATCTGATATTCCCACTGGCCGTAACCGGTCAGCTGGTCAGTAACCTGAGTTTCACCTTTGAAGCCAAGACGCATGTAGGTCTGGTCGCCATCTTCTGACTTGTTGTCAGAGAAATAGTGCAGGCCGTCTACTTTACCGTACAGATCTAATTTGTTGCCGTCTTTATTGTAAACTTCAGCAGCGTTTGCTGCGCCTGCTACCAGCAGAGCTGGGACCAGGAGGGACAGTACTTTAACTTTCATGTTATTAACCCTCTGTTATATGCCTTTATTTGCTTTTTTATGCCACTGCATACTGATTAACCCTCATTAATCAGTCGGCAACCCCATTCTCCCCAAAAATGCAGAATAATCCAACACGAATATGATACTAAAACTTTTAAGATGTTTCATTTATCGCTATAGATGTTTCAAAATGTAAATATGACGGAACTTTTTCAGATCCTGATGAATCGACAAAATAAGCATCTAACATCAAACAATAATAATTCAGCTATTAAAACAATAACTTATTCTTAAGCATTTGACAGCACTGAATGTTAAAACAAAATCTTCACTCATAACTAAAATATGTCCCGCTATCATCATTAACTTTATTTATTACCGTCATTCATTTCTGAATGTCTGTTTACCCCTATTTCAACCGGATGTATCACGTCCGGTTTTTTTTACCCATCTTTACACACCTTCTATTTTTTTGTGCTACCGTAGCAAAAGCATAACATTTACCGATCATTTCACGAAAAATTAACAGCAATATAATCGACATTCCCGCCCGTTTATTTACGATTAATTTTGTTCATTTTCTGATGGTAATTTGTACAGATGCGAAGCGTTTGTACATTTATTTTCATCTGTGCAGAATAATAAATACCTTCGGAGAATAAAGACGCCGCAATCAGGTAAGAGTCTGGAATTTCGCACTGTACCCTTTATACTGCCCTATCACTTCGCCATGTTTTAACAGGTCATAAACACGAATGCGTCAGAAAAAGACAACGGCAACGACCCGCTTTTCACTTCTACCGGGGAGCATTACCCGCTTCTTTTTACTGTTGATCATTGTGTTGCTGGTGACCATGGGCGTGATGGTTCAAAGCGCCGTCAACACCTGGCTGAAAGACAAGAGCTATCAGATTGTTGATATCACTCACGCAATTCAAAAGCGGGTGGATACCTGGCGTTACATGACCTGGCAAATCTATGACAATATCGCCGCGACCACCACGCCATCCTCCAGTGACGGTTTACAAGAGACACGTCTGAAACAAGATGTCTATTATCTGGAAAAGCCGCGTCGTAAAACGGAAGCGCTGATCTTCGGCTCCCACGACAGCTCAACCCTTGAGATGACACAGCGGATGTCAGCTTACCTGGACACGCTGTGGGGCGCAGAAAACGTACCGTGGTCAATGTATTATCTCAATGGTCTGGATAACAGCCTGGTGCTGATTTCTACCCTGCCATTAAAAGACCTTACATCCAGTTTTAAAGAATCGACCGTCAACGATATCGTCGATTCACGCCGTGCAGAGATGTTACAGCAGGCTAACGCACTAGATGAACGAGAAAGCTTTTCCAATCTACGCCATCTGGCCTGGCAGAACGGTCATTACTTTACCCTACGTACTACTTTTAACCAGCCGGGGCATCTGGCAACGGTAGTCGCTTTTGATCTGCCTATTAATGATTTGATCCCACCAGGTATGCCGCTGGACAGCTTCCGCCTTGAGCCAGACACAAGCGCAACGGGTAGCAATAATAATGAGAAAGAGACGACGGATAGCGTCAGTATCAACTTCAATAGTTCAAAAATAGAGATCTCCTCAGCACTCAACACCACAGATATGCGTCTGGTCTGGCAAGTCCCTTATGGCACTTTGCTGCTGGATACGCTGCAAAACATCCTGCTGCCGCTGCTGCTGAACATTGGTTTACTGGCGCTGGCATTATTTGGCTATAGCACCTTCCGTCACTTCTCCGGGCGCAGCACAGAAAATGTCCCCGGTACCGCAGTGAATAACGAACTGCGTATTTTGCGGGCAATAAATGAAGAGATTGTCTCTCTGTTACCGCTCGGCCTGCTGGTTCACGATCAAGAAGCCAACCGCACCGTTATCAGCAATAAAATTGCCGATCATCTGCTGCCGCATCTGAATCTGCAAAACATCGCCAGCATGGCGGAACAGCACCAGGGCATTATTCAGGCGACGATCAATAACGAGCTGTATGAAATCCGCATGTTCCGCAGCCAGGTCGCGCCGCGCACACAAATTTTCATTATTCGCGATCAGGATCGCGAAGTGCTGGTGAACAAAAAACTCAAGCAAGCCCAGCGTCTGTACGAGAAAAACCAGCAAGGGCGGATAGCCTTTATGAAAAACATCGGCGATGCACTGAAAGAACCGGCCCTGGAGCTTGCCGAACGTGCGGGAGAACTCAACTCACCAGAAAGCAAACAGCTGGCAAATCAGGCCGATGTGCTGGTACGGCTGGTCGATGAAATTCAGTTAGCGAACATGCTGACAGACGATAGCTGGAAGAGCGAGACAACGCTTTTCTCCGTGCAGGATTTAATCGATGAAGTTGTGCCGACAGTATTGCCCGCGATCAAACGCAAAGGTTTGCAACTACTGATTAACAATCATCTGACAGCGCACGACATGCGCCGCGGCGATCGCGATGCCTTACGTCGTATTTTGCTATTACTGATGCAATATGCCGTCACCTCAACACAATTGGGTAAAATTACCCTCGAGGTTGATCAAGATAAATCCTCGGAAGAACGCCTGACTTTCCGAATTCTGGACACCGGAAACGGCATAAGTATTCATGAAATGGATAATTTACACTTCCCTTTCATCAACCAGACTCAAAGCGATCGCTATGGCAAAGCTGATCCGCTGACATTCTGGTTATGCGATCAACTGGCGCGCAAACTGGGCGGTCATTTAAACATCAAAACGCGGGATGGGCTTGGTACACGTTACTCCGTGCATATCAAAATGCCTTCAACAACCCCGGAGGTTGCAGAGGAAGAAGAGCGTTTACTGGATGATGTCAGCGTGATGGTGGACGTAACTTCCACAGAAATTCGGAATATTGTCACTCGCCAGTTGGAAAATTGGGGCGCGACCTGTATCACACCTGATGAAAGATTAATTAGTCAAGATTATGATATCTTTTTAACGGATAATCCGTCTAATCTTACTGCCTCTGGTTTGCTTTTAAGCGATGATGAATCTGGCGTACGGGAAATTGGACCTGGTCAATTGTGCGTCAATTTCAATATGAGCAACGCTATGCAGGAAGCGGTCTTACAATTAATTGAAGTGCAACTGGCGCAGGAAGGGGGGACAGAATCGCCTCTGGGAGGAGATGAAAATGCGCAACTCCATGCCAGCGGCTATTATGCGCTCTTTGTAGACACAGTACCGGATGATGTTAAGAGGCTATATACTGAAGCAGCAACCAGTGATTTTGCTGCGTTAGGCCAAACGGCTCATCGTCTGAAAGGCGTGTTTGCCATGCTAAATCTGGTACCCGGCAAGCAGTTATGTGAAACGCTGGAACATCTCATTCGCGAGAAGGATGTCCCAGGAATAGAAAAATACATCAGCGACATTGACAGCTATGTCAAGAGCTTACTGTAGCAAGGTAGCCTATTACATGAACAATATGAACGTAATTATTGCCGATGACCATCCGATAGTACTGTTCGGTATTCGCAAATCACTTGAACAAATTGAGTGGGTAAATGTCGTCGGCGAATTTGAAGACTCTACAGCGCTAATCAACAACCTGCCGAAGCTGGATGCGCATGTGTTGATCACCGATCTCTCCATGCCTGGAGATAAATACGGTGACGGGATCACGTTGATCAAATACATCAAGCGCCATTTCCCAGGCCTGTCGATCATTGTTCTGACCATGAACAACAACCCGGCAATCCTTAGCGCAGTACTGGATCTGGATATTGAAGGGATTGTGCTGAAGCAAGGCGCGCCGACGGATCTGCCGAAAGCCCTTGCCGCCCTGCAAAAAGGCAAGAAGTTTACCCCGGAAAGCGTTTCTCGCCTGTTGGAAAAAATCAGCGCCGGTGGTTACGGTGACAAGCGTCTCTCACCAAAAGAGAGTGAAGTTCTGCGCCTGTTTGCTGAAGGCTTCCTGGTGACCGAGATTGCTAAAAAGCTCAACCGCAGTATCAAAACCATCAGTAGCCAGAAGAAATCCGCGATGATGAAACTGGGCGTCGAGAACGACATCGCTCTGCTGAATTATCTCTCTTCTGTGACGTTAAGCCCGGCAGATAAAGAGTAACCTCCTGTAGGCCAGATAAGACGCACCAGCGTCGCATCTGGCATTTGCACTGATTGCCGGATGCGGTGTAAACACCTGATCCGGCCTACGAATCCCATTATTTCAATAGATTACAATAATGCAGGCCAGATAAGGCGCGCCAGCGTCGCATCTGGCATTTGCACTGATTGCCGGATGCGGTGTAAACACCTTATCCGGCCTACGAATCCCATTATTTCAATAGATTGCAATAATGCAGGCCAGATAAGACGCCCCAGCGTCGCATCTGGCATTTGCATCGATTGCCGGATGCGGTGTAAACACCTTATCCGGCCTACGAATTCCATTATTTCAATAGATTGCAATAATGTAGGCCAGATAAGACGCCCCAGCGTCGCATCTGGCATTTGCATCGATTGCCGGATGCGGTGTAAACGCCTTATCCGGCCTACGATTCCCGGGATTTCCTGACCCTCTCGGCATATACCGTCAGCGTCTGTTTTATGACATCCAGCGTCACCGGCTTCGACAGGCAACTGTCCATACCGGATTCCAGACACCGCTGCTTTTCTTCGGCCAACGCATTGGCAGTTACCCCTATTACCGGCAACGTCAGCCCCAACTGACGAATACGTTGCGTCAAGCGATAACCATCCATATTTGGCATGTTGACGTCGCTAAGCACGATATCGATATGATTCTTGCTAAGTACATTAAGCGCATCAACGCCATCATTCGCTGTTTTACATTGATAGCCCAACGATCCCAGCTGATCGGCCAGCAAACGACGGTTAATCGGATGATCATCCACGACCAAGATCATCATATCGTCATTATCACTGACCGCTTTGTCCGTCGACGGCAGAGAGTGAGCAGGATCGTCACTCTCCATCCCGATCAGATAAATACGCGCCAGCAATGCCGGTAACTCATGCGCAGCCGCCACACTGTGTACCCATTCCCCAGGCGCCTTCTCTAGTGGAATGCCAATATGCCGACGGCAGAAAGTCACCACTGCTCTACCCTGCCATTTTTCACTCACCGCATCATCGGTGATTAATACATCCTCTGGCGCCGGTTTCTGGCCTTTGTATGTTGCAACATCCACGCCGCTACGCGACAAACAGGATTCGATAAACTGACATAGCGATGCATTACGTACCGCCAGCCAGCAGCGTTTGCCGCTTAAGCCTTCCACGCCTTTTTTCTGCGAGTACTGCGCGCCATACAACGGAATACGTACGGTAAACTGACTTCCCATTCCCGGTTCAGAATCCACCGAGATGTCACCATCCATCATGCTGATTAATTTTTCACAAATTGCCAGCCCCAGCCCGGTGCCCTGGAAGTTACGTTGAACCCCAGTCCCCACCTGGAAGAATGGATCAAACAGCCGCACCACTTCTTTTGCCGGAATACCCACGCCAGTATCGCGTACGCGAATAGAAAGATAATCTCCCTCGACGCGAACATGCAGAACAATGCAACCAGTATCGGTAAATTTAATAGCATTACTCAACAGGTTGGATATCACCTGCTGCAAACGCATCGGATCGCCGTTTAAGGCCACTGGCACATCCGGTTCAATAAAGCAGTACAGGCCAAGTTGTTTACGCACCACCAACGGCAAATAGTTAGCCGTAATGTGGTTCATGACTTCGCGCGGCGAAAATTCTCGCGGTTCAATTTTCAACTGTTCCGATTCAATCTTCGAAAAGTCGAGAATGTCGCTGATAATCTTCAACAACAGGCTGGAAGAGTTGTTCATTGCTGTCACCAGACGGTCAACGCCTTTCGGTAACTCTTTGGTTTGCAATAGATCCAGGTTACCAATAATGCCATACAGCGGTGTGCGCAGCTCATGGCTCACGGTGGCAAGGAACATTGATTTCGACTGGCTCGCCTGTTCCGCCGCCTGCGCCATCTCCTGCAGCGACTCTTCCATCTTCACGCGCGAAGAAACATCCACCAGCACACAAATCGCCACGTTTTCATTGCGATAGCGCGAGTGAACAAAACTAATCTGCAAATTAGTATTGTTACTGGTCAGAACATCAACAAAATTGACCTGCTGACCACAAATGATCTGCGTCAGGCGCTGGCGATCCTCATGCGTAAGCATATTGAGATAGGTATGCGCCAGCTCGTTACTCAGAATATTGACACCATCAACAGTCCGCAAAATGCAGATCCCCACCGGTGCAGAGGCGACAATCTTGCGGTTAAACTGCTCGTGTTCTTCCAGTCGTTGAGCATCACTTTCTGCCGGAATAAAAATACGCCGCTCATACATCCGCGCAAGGGTAAACAACGCGGCTCCCGCAATCACATTCAGCAAAATCGCATTGAGGATCAGCATACGAATGCGTTCCAGCACCTGATCAACAGGTACCGAGTAGACAATACTTAATGAAGATGGCGGTAGATTTTTCTTCAGCACCAGTTCACGAAAGCCTGGCGTATACCCAAACCAGGAACGTTCCTGCATCCAGCGCGGCTCAGCTTCAATTTTACTTTCCGCGCCGGTAAGCGAAATCAGGGTATGACCATTCTCATCAAGAATGGTGACGCCCATTGGCAGCGTGCCTGGCAGGAAAAAGTTATCCATGCGAATTGTCTGCTCGACACCCAGTAACGCCTGCAAGCGGTTTGCCAGATACACCGGCGTCAGTGCATAAAAATATCCCACTCCAGGGCGCGGACCTTCACTAATCCAGTACAGATTGCTGCCGCGGTCATCCTGCGGTGCGTTACGGTATTTATTGATGCGTTCATGCAGAGCTTTAAGAGCGGCATCGCGTTCAACGGGCATATCACGCAGGCCAAAGTTCGCCATGCAAAGATTATCGCTGCCGATAAAAAACACGCGGTTGAGATCATAAGCGGCAGAAAAATTATCGCGCCAGTAACGCATAAACCACGCCAGAGACTCCAGAGATCCTCGCCAGGTGTTACTCATTGCAGAACAATCAGAATCCGCAAACAGCGGCTCAAACACCGGCACATCTACTTGCGTTTCACGTCCACGTGGAGAAAGCACGCCGTTTTCTACAGACAGGCGATTTTCAGCAATGTACTTCAGCTCTTTCATCACATCCGAGGTACGCTGAATAAACCGCTGGGCCTGATCCGAGCTCAGATTAAATTCCTGACGAATCTCAGATTCTCGCTGATGCAGCGCATTAACAATGTAAAAAACGGATGAAAACGCAATCAACAACCAGAGCAACAACGCCAATGCTCTGAACATATAGCGTGAAACTTTCAGGGTTGTACGAAAAGAAGCAAGGTATTTCAAAGGGGAGAAGCTCCGCCTCAAGTGACTGATGGAGTGTGGTTAAAGTAACGGTAAAAACGTGTCACCGCAATGTTCTCTCTTCTCTGGAATATGATACACCGCCGAGAAATCATCGTCTTACCCCCTGATAATTATCATTTGCCGGACAAGATGGATGGATTTCATCATGCATTATCTGAAGTGGATTTATCCACGCCGCTTACGCAATCAAATGATCCTGATGGCAATCCTGATGGTCATTGTCCCAACGCTTACTATTGGTTATATCGTAGAAACGGAAGGACGTTCAGCAGTCTTATCTGAAAAAGAGAAAAAACTTTCTGCCGTGGTCAACCTGCTTAATCAGGCGCTGGGCGATCGCTACGCTCTCTACACGGACTTACCACGCGAGGAACGCATCCACGCACTGAATGCAGAACTTGCTCCTATTACAGAAAATATCACTCACGCTTTTCCTGGCATAGGCGCTGGTTATTACAACAAAACGCTGGATGCGATAATCACCTACGCGCCTTCAGCGCTATATCAGAATAATGTGGGCGTTACCATTGCCGCAGATCACCCTGGTCGCGAAGTCATGCGTACAAATACCCCTTTGGTTTATTCAGGCAGGCAGGTGCGCGGCGATATTTTGAATTCAATGATTCCCATTGAGCGTAATGGTGAAATCCTCGGCTATATCTGGGCCAATGAATTAACCGAAGATATTCGCCGCCAGGCCTGGAAAATGGATGTGAGGATTATCATTGTGCTCACCGCCGGTTTGCTGATAAGCCTGCTGTTGATCGTCCTTTTCTCCCGTCGCCTGAGCGCCAATATAGATATCATCACCGATGGCCTCTCGACTCTGGCACAAAATATTCCCACTCGATTACCACAATTGCCCGGTGAAATGGGGCAAATCAGTCAGAGTGTTAACAACCTCGCCCAGGCACTGCGTGAAACGCGAACACTTAACGATCTGATTATTGAAAACGCTGCCGATGGCGTCATTGCCATTGACCGCCAGGGTGATGTAACCACCATGAACCCAGCAGCAGAAGTCATCACTGGCTATCAACGTCATAAACTGGTAGGGCAGCCTTACTCCATGTTGTTCGACAATACTCAGTTCTACAGTCCAGTACTGGATACGCTGGAACATGGCACCGAACATGTAGCGTTGGAGATCAGTTTTCCAGGCCGTGACCGCACCATTGAACTCAGTGTCACTACCAGTCGTATTCATAACACGCACGGTGAAATGATAGGTGCTTTGGTGATTTTCTCTGATTTAACTGCCCGCAAAGAAACCCAGCGCCGCATGGCGCAAGCAGAACGCCTCGCCACACTGGGTGAGCTAATGGCTGGCGTGGCGCATGAAGTACGTAATCCGCTAACGGCTATTCGTGGTTATGTACAGATCTTGCGCCAGCAAACCCGTGACCTAATGCATCAGGAATATCTGTCCGTAGTACTCAAAGAAATCGACTCAATTAACAAAGTCATTCAGCAATTGCTCGATTTTTCACGCCCACGCCACAGTCAATGGCAACAAGTCAGCCTCAATGCATTGGTTGAAGAAACTCTGGTACTGGTGCAAACCGCCGGCGTACAAGCGCGGGTCGACTTCATTAGCGAACTGGATAATGAATTAAGCCCGATTAACGCCGATCGTGAACTGCTGAAACAGGTACTACTGAATATCCTGATCAATGCCGTCCAGGCTATCAGTGCACGAGGGAAAATTCGCATTCGAACCTGGCAGTACAGCGACTCACAACAGGCCATTTCGATAGAAGATAACGGCTGTGGCATCGATCTCACGCTACAAAAAAAGATCTTCGATCCCTTTTTCACCACCAAAGCCTCAGGAACCGGGCTTGGTCTGGCGTTAAGTCAACGCATCATTAATGCCCATCAAGGTGATATTCGCGTCGCCAGTTTGCCGGGCCACGGCGCAACCTTCTCGCTTATTTTACCGATCAACCCACAGGGAAATCAGACTGTATGACTGCTATTAATCGTATCCTTATTGTGGATGATGAAGATAATGTTCGCCGTATGCTGAGTACCGCTTTTGCACTACAAGGATTCGAAACACATTGTGCGAACAACGGACACACAGCATTACACCTGTTTGCCGATATTCACCCTGACGTGGTGTTGATGGATATCCGCATGCCAGAGATGGACGGCATCAAGGCACTCAAGGAGATGCGCAGCCATGAGACCCGAATACCCGTTATTCTGATGACGGCCTATGCGGAAGTGGAAACCGCCGTCGAAGCGCTACGCTGCGGGGCCTTCGACTATGTTATCAAACCGTTTGATCTCGATGAGTTGAATTTAATCGTTCAGCGCGCTTTACAACTCCAGTCAATGAAAAAAGAGATCCGTCATCTGCACCAGGCACTGAGCACCAGCTGGCAATGGGGGCACATTCTCACCAACAGCCCGGCGATGATGGACATCTTCAAAGACACCGCCAAAATTGCCCTTTCTCAGGCCAGCGTCTTGATTAGCGGTGAAAGCGGCACCGGGAAAGAGTTGATTGCCAGAGCGATTCACTACAATTCGCGGCGGGCAAAGGGGCCGTTCATTAAAGTCAACTGCGCGGCGCTGCCGGAATCGTTGCTCGAAAGTGAACTGTTTGGTCATGAAAAAGGTGCATTTACTGGTGCACAAACCTTGCGTCAGGGATTATTTGAACGTGCCAACGAAGGTACTCTGCTCCTCGACGAAATTGGCGAAATGCCGCTGGTACTGCAAGCCAAATTACTACGCATTCTGCAGGAACGGGAATTTGAACGGATTGGCGGCCATCAGACCATAAAAGTTGATATCCGCATCATTGCTGCCACCAACCGTGACTTGCAGGCAATGGTAAAAGAAGGCACCTTCCGTGAAGATCTCTTTTATCGCCTTAACGTTATTCATTTAATACTGCCGCCTCTGCGCGATCGCCGGGAAGATATTTCCCTGTTAGCTAATCACTTTTTGCAAAAATTCAGTAGTGAGAATCAGCGCGATATTATCGACATCGATCCGATGGCAATGTCACTGCTTACCGCCTGGTCATGGCCGGGAAATATTCGAGAGCTTTCCAACGTTATTGAACGCGCCGTCGTGATGAATTCAGGCCCGATCATTTTTTCTGAGGATCTTCCGCCGCAAATTCGTCAGCCAGTCTGTAATGCTGGCGAGGTAAAAACAGCCCCTGTCGGAGAGCGTAATTTAAAAGAGGAAATTAAACGCGTCGAAAAACGCATCATTATGGAAGTGCTGGAACAACAAGAAGGAAACCGAACCCGCACTGCTCTAATGCTGGGCATCAGTCGCCATGCATTGATGTATAAACTCCAGGAATACGGTATCGATCCGGCGGATGTATAACACCAAAACTTGCTATGCAGAAATTTGCACAGTGCGCAATTTTCTGCATAGCCGCTCATTCTCCTTATGAATCCCCATCTAATTTATCCTTTTCTATTCAATTATTTAAATAACAACATCCAATAATCTCATTCTGGCACTCCCCTTGCTATTCCCTGACTGTACCCACAACGGCGTATGCAAGAGGGATAAAAAATGAAAACAAAATTGATGACATTACAAGACGCCACCGGCTTCTTTCGTGACGGCATGACCATCATGGTGGGCGGATTTATGGGGATTGGCACTCCATCCCGCCTGGTTGAAGCATTACTGGAATCTGGTGTTCGCGACCTGACATTGATAGCCAATGATACCGCGTTTGTTGATACCGGCATCGGTCCACTTATCGTCAATGGTCGAGTCCGCAAGGTGATTGCTTCACATATCGGCACTAACCCGGAAACAGGTCGGCGCATGATATCTGGTGAAATGGACGTCGTCCTGGTGCCACAAGGTACGCTAATCGAGCAAATTCGCTGTGGTGGCGCTGGGCTTGGTGGTTTTCTCACCCCAACTGGTGTCGGCACCGTCGTAGAAGAAGGCAAACAGACACTGACACTCGACGGTAAAACCTGGCTGCTCGAACGCCCGCTGCGCGCCGACCTGGCGCTCATTCGCGCTCATCGTTGCGACACACTTGGCAACCTGACCTATCATCTTAGCGCCCGCAACTTTAACCCCCTGATAGCCCTTGCGGCTGATATCACGCTGGTAGAGCCAGATGAACTGGTCGAAACCGGCGAGCTGCAACCTGACCATATTGTCACCCCTGGTGCCGTTATCGACCACATCATCGTTTCACAGGAGAGCAAATAATGGATGCGAAACAACGTATTGCGCGCCGTGTGGCGCAAGAGCTTCGTGATGGTGACATCGTTAACTTAGGGATCGGTTTACCCACAATGGTCGCCAATTATTTACCGGAGGGTATTCATATCACTCTGCAATCGGAAAACGGCTTCCTCGGTTTAGGTCCGGTCACGACAGCGCATCCAGATCTGGTGAACGCTGGCGGACAACCGTGCGGCATTTTACCCGGCGCAGCCATGTTTGATAGCGCCATGTCATTTGCGCTAATCCGTGGCGGTCATATTGATGCCTGCGTGCTCGGCGGTTTGCAAGTAGACGAAGAAGCAAACCTCGCGAACTGGGTAGTGCCTGGGAAAATGGTGCCCGGTATGGGTGGCGCGATGGATCTGGTAACCGGGTCGCGCAAAGTGATCATCGCCATGGAACATTGCGCCAAAGATGGTTCAGCAAAAATTTTGCGCCGCTGCACTATGCCACTCACTGCGCAACATGCGGTGCATATGCTGGTTACTGAACTGGCTGTCTTTCGTTTTATTGACGGCAAAATGTGGCTCACCGAAATTGCCGACGGGTGTGATTTAGCCACCGTGCGTGCCAAAACAGAAGCTCGGTTTGAAGTCGCCACCGATCTGAATACGCAACGGGGTGATTTATGATTGGTCGCATATCGCGTTTTATGACGCGTTTTGTCAGCCGGTGGCTTCCCGATCCACTGATCTTTGCCATGTTGCTGACATTGCTAACGTTCGTGATCGCGCTTTGGTTAACACCACAAACGCCAATCAGCATGGTGAAAATGTGGGGTGACGGTTTCTGGAACTTGCTGGCGTTCGGTATGCAGATGGCGCTTATCATCGTTACCGGTCATGCCCTTGCCAGCTCTGCTCCGGTGAAAAGCTTGCTGCGCACTGCCGCCTCCGCCGCAAAAACGCCCGTACAGGGCGTCATGCTGGTCACTTTCTTCGGCTCAGTCGCTTGTGTCATCAACTGGGGATTTGGTCTGGTTGTCGGCGCAATGTTCGCCCGTGAAGTCGCCCGGCGAGTACCCGGTTCTGATTATCCGTTGCTCATTGCCTGCGCCTACATTGGTTTTCTCACATGGGGTGGCGGCTTCTCTGGCTCAATGCCTTTGTTGGCTGCAACACCGGGCAACCCGGTTGAGCATATCGCCGGGCTTATCCCGGTGAGTGATACTCTGTTCAGTGGTTTTAACATTTTCATCACTGTGGCGTTGATTGTGGTGATGCCATTTATCACCCGCATGATGATGCCAAAACCATCTGACGTGGTGAGTATCGATCCGAAACTACTCATGGAAGAGGCTGATTTTCAAAAGCAACTACCGAAAGATGCTCCACCGTCCGAGCGACTGGAAGAAAGCCGCATTCTGACGTTGATCATCGGCGCACTCGGTATCGCTTACCTGGCGATGTACTTCAGCGAACATAGCTTCAACATCACCATCAATACCGTCAACCTGATGTTTATGATTGCGGGTCTGCTGCTACATAAAACGCCAATGGCTTATATGCGTGCTATCAGCGCGGCAGCACGCAGTACCGCCGGGATTCTGGTGCAATTCCCCTTCTACGCTGGGATCCAACTGATGATGGAGCACTCCGGTCTGGGCGGACTCATTACCGAATTCTTCATCAATGTTGCGAACAAAGACACCTTCCCGGTCATGACCTTTTTTAGTTCTGCACTGATTAACTTCGCCGTTCCGTCTGGCGGCGGGCACTGGGTTATTCAGGGGCCGTTCGTGATGCCCGCAGCCCAGGCGCTGGGCGCTGATCTCGGTAAATCGGTAATGGCGATCGCCTACGGCGAGCAATGGATGAACATGGCACAACCGTTCTGGGCGCTGCCAGCACTGGCAATCGCCGGACTCGGTGTCCGCGACATCATGGGCTATTGCATCACTGCCCTGCTCTTCTCCGGCGTCATTTTCGCCATTGGTTTAACGCTGTTCTGACGGCAACCCTACAGACAGAAGGAATATAAAATGAAAAATTGTGTCATCGTCAGTGCGGTACGTACTGCTATCGGTAGTTTTAACGGTTCACTCGCTTCCACCAGCGCCATCGACCTGGGGGCGACAGTAATTAAAGCCGCCATTGAACGTGCAAAAATCGATTCACTACACGTTGATGAAGTGATTATGGGTAACGTATTACAAGCCGGGCTGGGGCAAAATCCGGCGCGTCAGGCACTGTTAAAAAGCGGACTGGCCGAAACTGTGTGCGGATTCACGGTCAATAAAGTGTGTGGTTCGGGTCTTAAAAGTGTGGCGCTTGCCGCCCAGGCAATTCAGGCAGGTCAGGCGCAAAGCATTGTGGCGGGGGGTATGGAAAATATGAGTTTAGCGCCCTACTTACTCGATGCAAAAGCACGCTCTGGTTATCGTCTTGGAGACGGACAGGTTTATGACGTAATCCTGCGCGATGGTCTGATGTGCGCCACCCATGGTTATCATATGGGGATTACCGCCGAAAACGTGGCTAAAGAGTACGGAATTACCCGTGAAATGCAGGATGAACTGGCGCTACATTCACAGCGTAAAGCGGCTGCCGCAATTGAGTCCGGTGCTTTTACAGCCGAAATCGTCCCGGTAAATGTTGTCACTCGAAAGAAAACCCTCGTCTTCAGTCAAGACGAATTCCCGAAAGCGGATTCTACGGCTGAAGCGTTAGGCGCATTGCGCCCGGCCTTCGATAAAGCAGGAACAGTCACCGCCGGGAACGCGTCTGGCATTAACGACGGTGCTGCCGCTCTGGTGATTATGGAAGAATCGGCGGCGCTGGCGGCGGGCCTAAAACCACTGGCACGCATTAAAAGCTATGCCAGCGGCGGCGTGCCCCCCGCATTGATGGGTATGGGGCCAGTACCTGCCACGCAAAAAGCGTTACAACTGGCGGGGCTGCAACTGGCAGACATTGATCTCATCGAAGCCAACGAAGCATTTGCTGCGCAGTTCCTTGCCGTTGGGAAAACCCTGGGCTTTGCACCTGAGAAAGTGAATGTCAACGGCGGAGCCATCGCGCTGGGGCACCCTATCGGCGCCAGCGGTGCACGAATTCTGGTCACACTATTACATGCAATGCAGGCACGCGATAAAACGCTGGGGCTGGCAACACTGTGCATTGGTGGCGGCCAGGGAATTGCGATGGTGATTGAACGGTTGAATTAATG
>NZ_BBMY01000099.1 GCF_000759775.1 Escherichia albertii NBRC 107761 = DSM 17582 | reverse complement strand
CCGCCTGGCAAATGTTGAGTGCGCCGTTGCGCCAGCTAGGTATTTCAGCGTTGCGGGAATATTTACGTTCACGCGCTCCCGCGTGCATACGGCCTCTTAATCAGGTTGATAACTTATTTATTCTCCCGGTGTCGGAGTGTCTTTCCCTGGGCTGGGATAGTACACGGCAAACGCTGGATGCGCAGATGATTAGCGGAGAGGGTGAAAGCAATACGCTGACATTATCCCTCCCCGCTTCTGCCTGCGCCCCCTTTGCCGTTGAACGCATGGCGGCGTTGTTAAAACAAACCGACGACCCCGTTTGTCTGATTTCCGGGTTTGTCAGTTTCGTCGAAGGGCGGTTAACGCTGGAGCCGCAGGTAATGATGACAAAAACCCGCGCCTGGGCGCTGGACGCAGAAACTGCGCCTGTCGCACCACTGCCTTCTGCCAGCGTTCTTCCTGCGCCGTCCTCCGCCCATCGGTTGCTGATGCGCTGCCAGGCGTTGCTCATTCAACTGCTGCATAACGGCTGGCGTTACCAGGAACAAAGCATCATTAATCAGGCAGAGATACTGGCTGGCAAGTTGACCGCTGTAGGTTTTTATCGGCTGGCGCATTTGTTGAATCAGTTACGTCATTCCGAAGGCGAGACACTGAGTGAGATATTGAATAACTGCGTTTTACTCTGTGAACAGTTATTACTGATGCTGGAAAAATAAAGGGGTACGCATGTTTTTTATTAAGAGTTCTACTCCATTTTCGGACTGCTCAAGTCGTAGTATTAAGCATATTCTATAGCGCCCTGGTGAGCGTCACCAGTTTTGTGATTTTGATAAAATGGAGTTTTACATGAAGGCTTTCAATAAGCTGTTTTCACTCGTTGTTGCATCTGTTCTGGTGTTCTCTCTCGCAGGTTGTGGTGACAAAGAAGAATCGAAAAAATTTAGCGCTAATCTGAATGGTACTGAAATTGCCATTACTTATGTCTACAAAGGCGACAAGGTAATTAAACAATCTTCTGAAACCAAAATTCAGTTTGCCGCCATTGGTGCGACAACCAAAGAAGATGCGGCTAAAACACTTGAGCCGTTAAGCGCAAAATACAAAAACATCCCAGGTGTAGACGAAAAATTAACCTACACCGATACTTACGCTCAGGAAAACGTCAATATTGATATGGAAAAAGTAGACCTGAAAGCCCTGCAAGGTATTTCCGGTATTAAGATGAGCGATGAAGATACCAGCAAAGGTGTCAGCATGAAGCAAATCGAACTGGTCATGGCTGCCGCTGGTTTTAAAGAAGTAAAATAATCTGTCTGCGGCCATGTTTTTGGCATGGCCGCCATACCCGTCTTAGCTTTTCGTCACATGCTGGCGCGCTGCCAGCCCACGCAGAAAATAACGTAAGAATTGATCGCCGCATTCACGGAAATTTTTATGCTCCGGTGCGCGCATCATTGCGGTAATTTCCGGCATTGAGACACGGAACTGCTGTTCTGTGAGTATTGCCAGAATATCATCAGTTTTCAGAGAAAATGCGATACGTAACTTTTTCAGCACAATATTGTTATTGATCCGACGTTCCGGCTCCAGCGCAGGTGCGGACTCATCCCTGCCCCGTTTTTCGTAAATCAGACCATTAAGGAATGAAGACAAAATAATGTCCGGGCAGCGCTGAAAACCTTCTTCGTCTTCTTTACGCAACCAGACGGCAATCTGTTCGGCGGTAGCTTCAGCATTTCCCAGCGCCAGAATCCGCACCAGGTCATTATTATTGGCTTTCAAAATGTAGCGCACGCTGCGCAGAATATCGTTACTTAGCATGGGGCCTTCAGGTGTTAATGAGGCAAAAAACTATTTTAGCAGTCTTTTACAGGCCAATCGCCTCTTTTAAACTTTTCAGATAGCGACGACTGACCGGCACAGTTAAACCATTACGTAAAACCAGCTCAGCCTGACCGTTATCTTCCAGGCGAATTTCCTGCAAATACGCAAGGTTAACCAGATATTGTCGATGACAACGCAGTAATGGCGTACGGCTCTCCAGCGTGCGCAAGGTCAGTTCGGTAAATCCCTCTTTTCCTTCGTGACTGGTGACGTAAACACCGCTCATCCGGCTGCTGACAAACGCCACATCTTTCATTTGCAACAAATAAATCCGACTGTGTCCGGTACAAGGGATAAATTTCAGCCCTTGTTGATTTTCCGGTAACAGCGAAACATCTTGCTTACTGCGCTCCTGACGCAGACGGACCAGCGTTTTCTCCAGTCGCGCTTCATCAATTGGTTTTAGCAGATAATCAAAAGCATGTTCTTCAAATGCTTTAACTGCATACTCGTCAAATGCGGTCAGAAAAACGATATATGGGCGATGCTCGGGGTCGAGCATACCGACCATTTCCAGACCGCTGATGCGTGGCATCTGAATATCGAGAAACAGCACATCCGGGCGCAATTTATGCACTGCGCCAATTCCTTCGATGGCATTTGAGCATTCACCGACGATTTCAATATCGCTTTGCTCCTGCAAAAATACGCGCAGGTTTTCCCGTGCTAATGGTTCATCATCAACAATCAGCACTTTAATCATGCCTCGTCCCTCCATGGCAGTCGTAAAGTTATTCGGGTGTAACTATCAGCCTCACAGGCAACGCTGATTCCATAGTCGTCGCCAAATCGTTCACGTAAACGCTTATCCACCAGGTTCATCCCCAGTCCGCTGGCACTGGCTACCGGATGGTACAAACCGGCATTGTCTTCAATCTCCAGCATTAAATGTTGCCCCTCACGTCGGGCGCTAATTGCCACTTTCCCTGTTTCCAGCAGTTGTGACGTTCCATGTTTAATCGCGTTTTCGACTATCGGTTGCAAAGTAAACGCTGGCAACTGCTGTTGAGATAATTCCTCAGGGATGGTTATGCTGACCTGCAACCGCGACTGAAAGCGCGCTTTTTCAATTTGCAGATAAGCATTTACATGTTCAATTTCATCGGCGAGGGTAACAAACTCCGAAGGACGCTTTAAGTTTTTGCGAAAAAACGTCGACAGATACTGCACCAGTTGGCTGGCCTGTTCGCTGTCGCGGCGGATCACCGCTTTAATGGTATTAAGCGCATTAAACAGAAAATGGGGATTTACCTGGGCGTGTAACAGTTTGATTTCCGATTGTGTGAGCATCGCTTTTTGTCGTTCATATTGTCCGGCGAGGATCTGCGCCGAAAGCAATTGCGCAATCCCCTCGCCCAGCGTGCGGTTGATAGAACTGAACAAGCGGTTTTTCGCTTCATACAATTTGATGGTGCCCATCACTCGCTGATTTTCGCCACGCAGTGGAATCACCAGCGTTGAGCCTAACTTGCATTGCGGATGCAACGAGCAACGGTAAGGCACTTCGTTGCCATCGGCGTAGACCACTTCGCCGGTTTCAATCGCTTTTAAGGTATAAGACGAAGAAATCGGTTTGCCAGGCAAATGGTGGTCGTCGCCAATGCCGGTAAAAGCCAGTAATTTCTCACGATCGGTAATCGCGACCGCACCAATATCCAGCTCCTGATACAGCACCTGTGCCACCTTCATGCTGTTCACTTCGTTAAAGCCCTGGCGCAGAATACCTTCCGTCGAGGCGGCCACTTTTAGCGCCGTTGCCGAAAACGCCGAGGTATATTTCTCAAACATGGCGCGTTTATCCAGCAATATACGCATAAACAACGCAGCACCTACTGTGTTGGTAACCATCATCGGCGCAGCAATATTACTGACCAGACGAACGGCATCTTCATAAGGACGGGCAATAGCCAGGATAATCAGCATTTGTACCATTTCCGCGACAAAGGTGACGGCGCCTGCGGTAATCGGGTTAAAAACCTTATCGGTACGGCCACGATGGATCAGAATGCTGTGAACCAGACCGCCGAGTAACCCTTCAACGATCGTCGAGATCATGCAACTCAGCGCAGTCATCCCTCCCATTGAATAACGGTGTAATCCCCCGGTCAGACCAACCAGACCTCCCACGACCGGGCCGCCCAGCAAACCGCCCATCACCGCCCCTATCGCCCGGGTATTGGCAATAGAATCGTCGATGTGCAATCCGAACCAGGTGCCCATGATGCAAAAGATGGAAAAGACGATATAGCAGAGAAATTTATGCGGCAGACGAACCGTGACCTGCATTAACGGTATAAATAATGGCGTTTTACTCATTAACCACGCAATGACTAAAAAAACGCACATCTGCTGAAGCAGCAGCAACACCAGATTAAAATCGTACATACCCGCAAACCACACATCCCTTTAAAACGCGTAACATACATGGCTCGCGTTTAACTTTCTTTGAACTGTTGCAGAAAAATGAAAAATCGTGAGTATGATCACCCAAAACAACCTGGCAAAAACAAAATCATCCTAAACGAGATCAAAAAACGGGCAAAACTACCTGGTTCGCCATTCTCCGTCTAAAGTTAAACCGGGACCTCGCGAGTAAGGGTAAGAGGATGGCGCTTTACACAATTGGTGAAGTGGCGTTGCTTTGCGATATCAACCCTGTCACGTTACGCGCGTGGCAGAGGCGTTACGGGTTGTTGAAACCGCAGCGGACAGACGGCGGTCATCGCCTGTTTAACGACGCGGATATTGACCGGATCCGAGAGATCAAACGCTGGATTGACAATGGCGTGCAGGTCAGCAAAGTCAAAATGTTGCTCAGTAATGAGAATATTGATGTGCAGAATGGCTGGCGCGATCAACAAGAAACGCTGCTTAATTACCTGCAAAGCGGTAATTTGCAAAGTCTGCGGATGTGGATCAAAGAGCGCGGTCAGGATTATCCCGCCCAGACGCTCACTACG
Source organism: Escherichia albertii NBRC 107761 = DSM 17582 (assembly GCF_000759775.1). Lineage (GTDB taxonomy): Bacteria > Pseudomonadota > Gammaproteobacteria > Enterobacterales > Enterobacteriaceae > Escherichia > Escherichia albertii. The sequence continues at coordinate 14,505 of NZ_BBMY01000099.1, read as the reverse complement.
CATCTGTTTATTCCACTGCGTCGACGGCTTCAGTGCCAACAGCCGACTCTGCAGACATTATTGGCGATCCTGGACGGCGTACTGATCAACTATATCTCTATTTGCCTGGCTTCAGCGCGCAAAAAACAGGGCAAAGATGCGCTGGTGGTTGGCTGGAATATTCAGGATACCACCCGTCTGTGGCTGGAAGGTTGGATTGCCAGTCAGCAAGGATGGCGCATTGATGTCCTCGCTCACTCACTCAACCAGCTACGCCCGGAATTGTTTGAAGGCCGCACTTTATTAGTCTGGTGCGGCGAAAACCAAACCTCTGCACAACAGCAACAACTCACCAGTTGGCAGGAACAGGGGCACGATATTTTCCCGCTTGGTATTTAATAATTCGTTAACAAATGCGCTTTGCTGTACAATCCTTTCATTAACATAAGGAGTGCATTATGCGCATAGCTAAAATTGGAGTCATCGCCCTGTTTCTTTTTATGGCATTAGGCGGAATCGGTGGCGTCATGCTCGCAGGTTATACCTTTATTTTGCGTGCTGGCTAAGCGCCTGCACCAGCTTTTCAAACAGGCGGTCTACGATGATCGCCGCCAGTGCCACCAGCAACGCCCCCTGGATCACATAAGCGGTATTAAATCCGCTAAGTCCGATGATGATAGGCGTACCCAGCGTGCTGGCCCCTACCGTTGAGGCGATGGTCGCCGTGCCAATATTAATAATCACTGAAATCCGCACACCAGCCAAAATCACTGGCGCCGCCAGCGGTAGCTCTACCTTACGCAGTCGCTGACCACGGCTCATTCCCATGCCTTTAGCAACATCCGTCACGCTATCATCAATCGCGCCCAGTCCGGCAAGTGTCGCCTGCAGGATGGGCAATACGCCGTAAAGGATCAGCGCGATAATGGCAGGTTGCAGACCAAACCCGATAACCGGAACGGCGAGCGCCAGTACCGCCACTGGCGGGAAGGTCTGCCCTACTGCGGCGATAGTTTCCACCATCGGGCGAAATTCTGCGCCCCACGGGCGGGTGACGGCAATTCCGGCACCAGCGCCAATAATCACTGCAAACAAACTTGAAATCCCCACCAGCCAGAAATGCTCCAGCGTCAGGACAGCAAAACTTTCCTGCAGATAAACGGGCCGCGGCAGTTGTGGAAACAAGGCACTGAACAGCGGCTGGCTGTAAGGCAGCCAGAAAATCAGCATTACAAACAGGGCTATAAGCCAGGACAGCGGATCGCGCAACATTTTCATACGATTACGCCTCTACCAGCAGATCCTGAAAATGCAGCGTACCGCAAGGCTGGCCCTGTGTGTTGACCACTGGCAGCACTTCGCATCCTCGGGCAACAAACAGTGAGAGCGCATCGCGAAGCGTCATCTCTTCTATCAACGCCTCACCTTCAGCGCGTTCGTCACGACGCACATAATCCACCACACTACGCAATGACAACAGACGTACGCCCAGTTCACTACGCCCAAAAAACTGGCGAACAAAGTCGTTTGCCGGATAAGTAAGCATCGCCAGCGGATTGCCCTGCTGCACCACTTCTCCATGATCCATCAACACCAGATGTTCTGCCAGCCGTAGCGCCTCATCAATATCATGAGTGACCAGCACAATGGTGCGCCCCAGCAAACGGTGAATGCGTGTCATCTCTTGCTGTAACGCGCCACGTGTTACCGGGTCCAGCGCGCCGAATGGCTCATCCATCAGCAGAACTTGCGGATCGGCGGCCAGCGCACGCGCCACTCCCACGCGCTGCTGCTGCCCCCCGGAAAGCTGATGCGGATAACGCTCGCGTAAATCTGGCTCCAGCCCCAGTAGAGCCATTAATTCGTCGATACGATCGTCAATCCGCGCCCGCGACCATTTTTGCAGTTGCGGCACGGTGGCGATATTTTGCGCCACGCTCCAGTGTGGAAACAGGCCAATAGATTGAATCGCGTAGCCCATCCGGCGGCGCAACTCCAGCACCGGCAGCGAGCGAATTTCCTCTCCGGCAAAGCGGATCACCCCACTGTCATGCTCCACCAGACGATTAATCATCTTCAGAGTGGTGGATTTACCGGAACCTGACGTGCCAATCAGCACCGAGAAACTCCCCTCCTGAAAATGAAGGTTGAGATCGTTAACGGCCTTTTGCGTGCCAAAAAATTTGCTGACATGGCTGAATTCAATCATGTTTTGTCACCTTCAGCAGTGCGATTAACAAATCGAACAAGGCATCAATAATTACCGCCAGCCCTATCACCGGGATCACTCCCAGCAAAACTAAATCGGTGGCGCTACTTAGCAACCCTTGAAAAACCAGCGCTCCGAAGCCGCCTGCGCCAATTAACGCCGCTACCACCGCCATACCAACGGTTTGCACCATCACCACTCGCAGACTGCGCAGAAATACTGGCAGCGCCAGCGGTAACTGAACACACAAGAAACGCTGCCCCTCACTCATCCCCATCGCACTGGCGCTTTCCAGCACATCGCGTGGGATCTGATTCAGGCCCACGACCACGCCACGCACCAACGGCAGTAAGGCGTAGAGCGCCAGCGCAATCAGTGCAGGCGTCATGCCCGTTCCCGCTATGCCAAGCGTTCCCAGCCACGGAAAGGCGGCAACCAGCCCGGCAAGCGGCGCAATCAACAAACCAAACAGCGCCACCGAAGGCACGGTCTGAATGACATTGAGCAGTGAAAAAATCGCCCCCTGCCGCGCGGTGGAAAAGTGGCACCAGACGCCCAGCGGCACGCCAACCACCAGCGCAGGCAGCACCGAACCAAACAACAGGATAAGATGTTGCGCCAGCGCGTCGTCAAACACATCCTGACGGTTGGCGTATTCTTTCATTATCGAGAGATCATTAAGCATGCCGGAGAACAGCAACCACAGCGGAATGATGGCAATCTGAATATGCAGCAACCAGCGCCATAGAGGATACGTAGTGATCCGGCGGATAGCATCGCTACAGGCCAGCAGTGACAACGCGGCAGCCAGCCAGAAACCACTGCCGGGGCTGGTACGCGCCAGTGCACTGCCATTTTGCGCCAGTTGTGTTGCGGCTTTTCCCGCGCCCCACACCAGCAACACGAAGACGAATTGCGCCAGGATGAGTGCAAAAATGTGACCTTTTCTACCAGGAATAAAGCAGGCGGTTAACCAGGCGCAACCAATGCCCACCAGCATCCAGATCGTTTGCGGCCACAGTTGCCAGAGATAACGCCCTTCACCAGAGACTAATCGGTTTGGGGCGTAACTGATAAACGGTAGCGCCGCCGCTATTGCCGCCAGCAATAGCAGCAATGCCAGAACAGGATTAATACGCAGATGTGCCACGAGAAATTATTTCGTCATCCCTTTTTGCTTCAGATAATCGGCTGCCACTTTTTTGGCATCCAGCCCTTCCACGGCAATGCTGGCGTTCAGTTTCTGCAGCGTTTTTTCGTCGAGACTGGCGAAAACAGGCTGTAACCACTGCGCCATTTGCGGATACTCTTTCAATACCGATTCCCGCACCACTGGCGCAGGTGCATAAATTGGCTGGACGCCTTGCGGATCGCTTAAAGTTTGCAGCCCAAGCGCCGCTACCGGGCCGTCGGTGCCATAGGCCATCGCAGCATTGACGCCAGAGATCTGCTGGGCCGCGGCTTTAATCGTCACCGCCGTGTCGCCGCCCGCCAGCGACAGTAACTGATCCTGACCGAGTTTAAAGCCATAGGCTTTTTCAAACGCGGGTAACGCATCGGCGCGTTCAATAAACTCTGCCGAGGCCGCCAGTTTAAAAGTGCCGCCCTCCTTCAGATAGCGGCTGAGATCGGCAAGCGAAGCGAGTTTGTTTTTCTCAGCCAGCTCCTGACGTACGGCGATGGTCCAGGTGTTATTGGCTGGCGCAGGCGTCAGCCAGATCAACTTGTTTTGCTCTGCATCGAGCTTTTTGACTTTCTCGTAGCCCTGCCCGGCATTTTTCCACGCCGCATCGTTTTCATCTTTAAAGAAGAACGCCCCGTTGCCGGTATATTCCGGGTAGATATCAAGTTCACCGGAGGTGATCGCTCCGCGTACCACAGGAGTCGTTCCCAACTGGACTTTATTCACCGTCGGTACACCGTGGCTTTCCAGTACTTGCAAAATAATGTTGCCGAGCAACGCGCCTTCGGTATCGATTTTTGAACCGACCTTAACGGGAGAAGCCGCCTGTAGCGGCAGGCTCACGGCTGCCAACATAACCAGTGAACCAGCCCAAAGCGTTGAGAGTGGCATGATGCTTTCCTCATTCTTTTACTGTTGTTTTCAGCGAATTAAGAGAAAAGCATAGTTGATAATGGTGAGGTTAGCCTGAGCGGAAGGATTCAGTTGCAGAATCAGATATATACTTAAAGGGCATATTTTGTCCGGTGTTTCTTGCCGGATGCGGCGTAAACACCTCATCCGGCCTACAAAGAGTAAAAATTCAATAGATTGCAACAATTCTGTAGGCCTGATAAGCACAACGCATCAGGCAAAGGGCGCAGACGTCGCGCCCTTACTAAAGCATTACAGCAACTCAAACTCGCCTTTCTTAACGCGTGCGGAATCGGTGCCGATAAAGACGTTGAACTTGCCCGGTTCTGCATCGTACTTCATCTGCTGATTCCAGAACTTCAGCGCCTCAATATCGATCGGGAAGCTGACAGTCTGAGTTTCACCTGGCTTCAGGGTGATTTTCTCAAAACCTTTTAGCTGTTTCACCGGGCGACTCATGGAAGCCGTCACATCCTGCAAGTACATCTGGATTACCGTGGCCCCTTCGCGTTTACCGGTGTTAGTTACCTGCACGCTGGCGGTCACTTTACCGTCACGCTTCATAGTCGGGGCAGAGAGTTTCACATCAGAGACGGTGAACGTGGTATAGCTCAGACCATATCCGAACGGATAGAGCGGGCCGTTAGCTTCATCAAAATAACGCGACGTGTATTTATTCGGCTTGTCGGCGTTATACGGACGACCAGTATTCAGATGGCTGTAGTAAACCGGGATCTGCCCGACAGAACGTGGGAAAGACATCGGCAGCTTACCGGACGGGTTGTAATCGCCAAACAACACATCGGCAATCGCATTACCGCCTTCAGTACCCGCAAACCAGGTTTCCAGAATCGCGTCGGCCTGCTGATCTTCTTTCACTAGCGCCAACGGACGCCCGTTCATCAACACCAGCACCAGCGGTTTGCCAGTCGCTTTCAGCGCCGTAATTAAGTCACGCTGGCTTTGTGGAATGGTGATATCGGTACGGCTGGAAGCTTCGTGCGCCATCCCCTGCGCTTCACCGACCACAGCCACCACCACATCAGATTGTTTCGCAGTCTGCACAGCTTCATCAATCATCTCTTGCGGCAATCGCGGATCAACTTTTACCGCCTCTTCATACTGATTCAGGAAATCAACGATACCTTTATCATTGGTAACATTCGCCCCTTTGGCGTACAGCACTTTACCGTTTTCGCCGACAGCGTTTTTAATCCCGGTCAGCACAGTAACAGATTGCTCGACAACACCTGCCGCTGACCAACTGCCCATGACATCACGTTTACTGTCCGCCAGCGGACCAACGACCGCAATGGTGGAAGATTTTTTCAACGGCAGCGTTTCAAGACGATTTTTCAGCAGCACCAGACTTTCGCGCGCCACTTCACGCGCTTCTTTGCGGTGCAGGCGACTTTCAGCATTGGTATCCACCGGGTCAGACTCTTTCGGCCCCAGATGGCTGTATGGATCGTTAAACAGCCCCATATCATATTTAACATTCAGCACATGGCGGGTAGCGTCGTCCAGCTCTGCCATCGTCACTTTACCGGACTTAATCAACCCCGGCAGATACTTCGAGTAATACTCATCGCTCATGCTCATGTTAATACCAGACTTCAGCGCCACACGTACCGCATCTTCCGGGTCTGCCGCCGTGCCATGTTTGATCAACTCTTTGATTGCACCGTGATCAGAAACAGTAATGCCTTTAAAACCCCACTGATCGCGCAGAACATCTTTCAGCAGCCAGGAATCAGAGGTTGCAGGCGTACCGTTGAGAGAGTTCAGCGCCACCATCACCGCGCCGCTGCCTGCATCCAGTCCCGCTTTATACGGTGGCATATAGTCGTTAAACAGGCGCTGCGGACTCATATCGACGGTGTTGTACTCTTTACCGCCCTCTACCGCGCCGTAAGCGGCGAAGTGTTTCACGCTGGTCATCACCGAGTAGCGATCTGCCGGGCTTTTGCCCTGCATCGCTTCAACCATCGTTTTACCCATAACCGAGGTGAGATAGGTATCTTCACCAAAACCTTCAGAGGCGCGTCCCCAGCGAGGATCGCGCGAGACATCAACCATTGGCGCCCAGGTCATATTCAGGCCATCGTCCGCCGCTTCATAAGCAGAGACGCGCCCCACAGTTTTCACCGTATCGAGGTTAAAAGAAGAGGCCAGACCGAGGCTAATCGGGAACACCGTGCGCTGACCGTGCAGCACATCGTAAGCAAAAAAGAGAGGAATTTTCAGGCGGCTGAGTTCCATTACCTGATCCTGCATGGCACGGATATCCTGACGAGTCACGGTATTAAAAATCGCCCCAACCTGCCCGTTTTTGATCATCTCGCGGATCGCCTCTTTCGGGTTATCCGGGCCAACGCTGATTAAACGTAACTGACCAATTTTCTCATCAACCGTCATTTTCTTAAGCAGTTCGGTGACGAAAGCATCCCGCGCTTCTGGCGTTAATGGATGGTTGCCGAATAAATCATCCGCCAGTGCTGGTTGTAGGGCCAGACTCACCGCGATACCTACTGAACATAGCCATTTCATGTGGATTATTCTTCCTCTGTTGCCTGACGTGGCAGCGAAAATGGTGCAAAAACCGTAGTTTGCCATAAGCCTGATGGGGAGAGAAAAAGAAAGCTCAGTTTATTGTCTGAATTTTCAAAATATTCACTCGCTGAATTGTTATACAAAGCGCTATTCTAGTTTGTGATATTTTTTCGCCACCACAAGGAGTGGAAAATGTCTTCCATGACAACAACTGATAATAAAGCCTTTTTGAATGAACTTGCCCGTCTGGTCGGTCATTCACACCTGCTCACCGACCCCGCAAAAACCGCCCGTTATCGCAAGGGCTTCCGTTCTGGCCAGGGCGACGCGCTGGCCGTTGTTTTCCCGGGATCGCTGCTGGAATTATGGCGAGTACTGAAAGCCTGCGTTGCTGCGGATAAAATTATTCTGATGCAGGCCGCCAATACCGGTCTGACCGAAGGTTCCACACCAAATGGTAACGACTATGATCGCGATGTCGTGATCATCAGCACCCTGCGTCTCGATAAACTGCATATTCTCGGCAAGGGCGAACAGGTTCTGGCGTATCCTGGCACCACACTCTATTCGCTGGAAAAAGCCCTCAAACCGCTGGGTCGTGAACCGCACTCGGTAATTGGTTCATCGTGCATTGGCGCGTCGGTCATTGGTGGCATTTGTAATAACTCCGGCGGTTCGCTGGTACAGCGCGGCCCTGCATATACTGAAATGTCGTTATTCGCGCGCATAAATGAAGACGGTAAACTGACGCTGGTTAACCATCTGGGGATTGATTTGGGTGAAACGCCGGAGCAGATCCTCAGCAAGCTGGATGACGATCGCATCAAAGAGGACGATGTGCGCCACGATGGTCGCCACGCCCACGATTATGACTATGTTCACCGCGTGCGGGATATTGAAGCCGACACACCCGCGCGTTATAACGCCGACCCGGATCGCCTGTTTGAATCTTCCGGTTGCGCCGGAAAACTGGCGGTATTCGCCGTACGTCTCGATACCTTCGAAGCAGAAAAAAATCAGCAGGTGTTTTATATCGGTACCAACCAGCCAGAAGTGCTGACCGAAATCCGTCGCCATATTCTGGCGAATTTTGAAAATCTGCCGGTTGCCGGGGAGTATATGCATCGGGATATCTACGATATCGCAGAGAAATACGGCAAAGATACCTTCCTGATGATTGATAAACTTGGCACCGACAAGATGCCGTTCTTCTTCAATCTCAAGGGGCGCACCGATGCAATGCTGGAGAAAGTGAAATTCTTCCGTCCGCATTTTACCGATCGCGCAATGCAGAAATTCGGGCATTTATTCCCCAGTCATTTGCCGCCGCGGATGAAGAGCTGGCGCGATAAATATGAACATCATTTGCTGTTAAAAATGGCAGGCGATGGCGTTGGCGAAGCCAAATCGTGGCTGGTGGATTATTTCAAACAGGCCGAAGGTGATTTCTTTGTTTGTACGCCGGAGGAAGGCAGCAAAGCGTTTTTACACCGTTTCGCGGCGGCAGGCGCGGCAATTCGTTATCAGGCCGTGCATTCCGATGAGGTCGAAGACATTCTGGCGCTGGATATCGCCTTACGGCGTAATGACACCGAGTGGTATGAGCATTTACCGCCGGAAATCGACAGCCAGTTAGTGCATAAACTCTATTACGGCCATTTTATGTGTTACGTCTTCCACCAGGATTACATCGTTAAGAAAGGCGTGGATGTACATGCGTTGAAGGAACAAATGCTGGAACTGTTACGCCAGCGCGGCGCACAGTATCCTGCCGAGCATAACGTCGGTCATTTGTATAAAGCACCGGAGACGCTGCAGAAGTTTTATCGCGAGAACGATCCGACCAACAGTATGAACCCGGGGATCGGCAAAACCAGTAAGCGGAAAAACTGGCAGGAAGTAGAGTAAATACGGCAGGATGCCGGATACAGATGGAGGCCTGATAAAATGCGCAAGCATCACATCAGGCATCGTGCACCGGATGCCGGATGCGGCGTGAACGCCTTATCCTGCCTACAGGTTCGTCACGATTGTCGGCCTGATAAAATGCGCAAGCATCGCATCTGGCATCGTGCCCGAATGCCGGATGCGGCGTGAACGCCTTATCCGGCCTACAGGTTCGTCACGATTGTCGGGCTGATAAAATGCGCAAGCATCGCATCTGGCATCGTGCCTGAACGTCGGATGCGGCGTGAACGCCTTATCCGACCTACAGATTCACCACGATTGTCGGCCTGATAAAATGTGCAAGCATCGCATGCTGGCATTGTGCCTGAACGCCGGATGCGGCGTGAACGCCTTATCCGGCCTACAGGTTCGTCACATTTGTAGGCCTGATAAGATGCGCAAGCATCGCATCAGGCAAACAAACTCAATCGTTCTGCGCCGTCTGCCCCGCCGCCATCTGGGCCGCTTTTTGTTTTTTATAATTCAACGCCGCAGCCGGAACTGGCATCACTTTACCGGTTTCAATCCACGTACGTAAACGGCTGGCATCGGCGAAATGGGTATATTTGCCAAACGCATCCATCACTACCAGTGCCACAGGTTTGTTATTGATAACCGTGCGCATCACCAGGCAGTGTCCCGCCGCATTAGTAAAACCGGTTTTGGTTAACTGAATATTCCAGTTATCGCGGTACACCAGATGGTTAGTGTTACGGAACGGCAGCGTATACGTCGGATTAGAGAAGGTCGCCATATCTTCCCGGGTAGTACTTAACTGCCCGATCAGCGGATACTGTTTGGTCGCAATCAACAGTTTTGTTAAATCACGGGCAGTTGAAACGTTATGTACCGATAACCCGGTCGGTTCAACAAAACGCGTATTGTTCATCCCAAGGGACTTCGCTTTCGCATTCATCGCCTTAATAAAGGCTTTGTAGCCACCGGGATAATGATGTGCCAGGCTTGCCGCCGCGCGATTTTCAGAGGACATCAGCGCCAGCAGCAGCATATCTTTACGGCTGATTTCGCTGTTCAATCGCACACGCGAATAGACGCCTTTCATCTCCGGGGTCTGGCTGATATCCACTTTCAGTTTTTCATCCAGCGGCAGTCGTGCGTCAAGCACCACCATCGCGGTCATTAACTTGCTGATAGAGGCAATCGGACGCACCAGATCCGGGTGGTTTGAATAGATCACCTTATTGGTATTGAGATCAACAATCATCGCACTACCGGAGGCAATTTCCGGCTGCGACGCTGTGGTAGCGGCTGCCGTTTTCGCAACGGCCTGCGGCGCAAAAGGTACAGCCAGCATCAGAGCAAGGCTAAATAAAGAAACTCGAAATTTCGGCATGATGAGCATTCAGATAGTGGTTCACGCGCACGAGTTGCGCACCGCCGGAGTAAGAATTTACTGAGGCTAGCGAAGCCATCATAACGAGCAAAAAGTGCGGTCGTCAAAGAAGAATCGTGAGGAAATGCTGCATTGCTGACATTTAAGCCAGCAATGCAACGTAAAAGAATTTTCTAGAACAAGCGATAACCGTAACCCCACAGAATAACGGTAATAGCGAGCAGCACTTCCAGCACCAGCACACCAATCGCCAGCGTCGAGCTGGAGAAGCTAAGACCTTCCTCTTTGTTGATATTCAGAAAGCTTGGAATACCGAGATAAAGCAGATAGCCGGTGTAAAACAGCGCCACCGTGCCGACCAGCGCGCACAGCCATACCAGCGGGTAAAGCGCCACCAAGCCACTCAAAAACAGCGGTGTCGCAACGTACCCCGCAAAGACCATACAGTGCGCCAGCGACGGACGCTGCGGATAACGGCGCGCCATCCACCAGATAACTCGCCCCATTACCGCAACCCCGGCTAACATAACGCCATAAAACAAGACAGCCAGCGCCAGTCCGGTAAACCAGGATAACTTCAGAATAGTGCCATCACCAAAATTCCAGCCGATTTGCGTGGTGCCGATAAAGGCACAGATCACCGGAATCGCCGCCATTAGCAGAACGTGGTGGGTGTAATGGTGAGAAATCGTTTCGTTTTCACGATTAATCACCTGCATTTCACGATCGGGATGGGAAAACAGACCCCAGACATGGCTCATACCGCCCCCCTTGTTGTGAGTTGCTGAACCTGACAGTTCAAGTATAAGTCAGATTGTGATTATTTTTTGTTCAATCACTAAATTAGCGCGCCTCTCCGTGAGGCTTTTTCTGCGTGATTTATTGGCAGGGTGTATGCTTACAGGCAACCAAAGGGAGAAAGTCCGGTCTATGGATATCAATACACTCATCTCACAATATGGTTATGCGGCGCTGGTTATTGGCAGTCTGGCAGAGGGTGAAACCGTCACCTTGTTGGGGGGCGTCGCTGCGCATCAAGGGTTGTTAAAATTCCCGCTGGCGGTACTTTCCGTGGCGCTCGGCGGCATGATTGGCGATCAGGTACTTTATCTGTGTGGAAGGCGTTTTGGCGGCAAGTTGCTGCGTCGTTTCTCGAAACATCAGGATAAAATCGAGCGGGCGCAAAAGCTAATCCAGCGCCATCCGTATCTCTTTGTCATCGGCACGCGTTTTATGTATGGCTTTCGGGTGATAGGTCCAACGCTTATCGGTGCCAGCCAACTACCGCCGAAAATCTTTCTGCCGCTAAATATTCTCGGCGCATTGGCCTGGGCACTGATTTTTACCAGCATCGGCTATGCAGGAGGACAGGTAATTGCGCCATGGTTGCACAGTCTCGACCAGCATCTGAAGCACTGGATTTGGTTGATTCTGATCGTAGTTTTGGTGATCGGCGTGCGCTGGTGGCTGAAACGGCGCGAGAGGTGAAACGCCGGATGCCCCCAACGTTTCCCGCTTAATGTTTTATATATGTGATAAATCAACCGCGTTTGTAGCCGCCACCCAACGCATTGGTGAGCTGGATGGAAGCATCCAGCCATTGCCCTTGCAAGAGCAGGCCATTAGCCCGTTCGCGAAGTGCCGGAATTCTGGCCTCGCTGACGCGAGAACCGGCAATGATGCCCGCGTTAAAACGCGCCTGCGCCAGCCCAACTACCCGCAGGGCATCATGCTCAATTTGCGCCTGATGCTGGTTTTTTTCGGCCAGCGTTTGTACCTGGTTCGCCGCTCGCGCCACGTCATTCACGGCGTCGACCACCGCTTTGTTGTAGCTGGCAATCGATAAGTTACTTTCTGCTTTCGCAATATCAAGATTGGCATTAAGCCTGCCGCTGTCGAATATCGGCAACGTCAGACCTGCCGTAACGCCCATCTGCTGGGCAGAACTACGAAACAGATCGCTCAGGTGCAACGCGTCTTGTTGCAGAAAAGCCATCAGATTTATGTCGGGGTAAAATGCCGCTTTCGCTGCATCAATGGCGCTTAATGACGATGCGACATACCAGTGCGCCGCCTGTAAGTCAGCTCTACGTGCCAACAAAGAATAACCCAGTTCATCAGGAAGCTGGCTTTCCACTTTCGGCAGCGCAACCGGATGCAGCTTCAAAGCGCTTGACTGGTGGTTGGTCAGCGCGCTTAACCGCGCCTCGATAATTTTCATTTTTCCCGCCACATCGTTGAGCTGTTGCTGGGTTTTGCTGGCATTAATATCTGTTTCTACGCCTTCGACGGATGAGGTAATTCCACGCTGATAGAGCTGGCGATCGGTCGCGATAATGGTGTTCTGCTCTTTTTCGATTTGCTGCAAGACCGTGTTCAAGGCTGCCTGGGTTTGCCACTCCCAGTACAGCCGTGCCACGCTGCCAGCCAGCAATTGCCGGGTCTGCTCACGTTCAGCCGCTTGCGCTTTAACTTTACCGAGGCGAGCCGTGACTTCCGCCCGATTCTTACCCCAGATATCCAGATGCCAGCCCGCTGTCAAGCCAAAAGTGCCGTTGGTGTACCACGGACCTGTAGTACCTGCCGCCGGGTCGGTCAGGGCAAACGGCCCCATTAATCCTTCTGCCGACATTTTTTGCCGCTCCATATCCGCAGAGAAGTCAATCTGCGGACCGTCCTGAGTTGCTACGGCTTTCACCTGTGCTTCAGCCAGTTGAATACGCTGTTCAGCCACCTGCATATCGGGAGCGTTTTGTAGTGCATTGTTAATTAAGGAAGTGAGTTGATTATCGTGATATGCCAGCCACCACTGGCTGTCTGGCCAGCCGTTTTTCAGTGCCGCAGGTAATGCGGTGTCAACTTGCACAGCCGGTATTTGCTGGTTCAAAGCCTGACGGGTTTCATGCATTGGCGCACATCCCGCCAACAGTAGTAACAGCGGGAAACAGACATTTGCAGTGTAAAAAGAATCACGATTCATGTGGGTCATCAGGCAAGAAAAGGTGCGCGGATATTACCGTGTGTCGCGATATATTGTTTAGTTTCGCGTGGCAATACATCAACGGAAATAAAACGACATATTCAGAAAAATATACCGGGCGCGAATAATATTCTCCAATTTATCTTAATCACGTATGGATGACTGGCGGTGACTGGTCATCCCTGCGCGCTCCTTGCGCCAGTTGCGATATATGGTTTAGCTCATAAAAGGAGCGCAACAAAATGATGAAGCTGAATAAGCGATTCATTGTCTCTGATGGGCTGCTAATTCCACTATTATCGCAGCCTATCGATATCAATTGCCTGAATAGCCCTTGCAATATCAGGGGAATTATTCAACGCCCGAATATGCTGAAATAATTCTGTTGCTTCATCATATTCTTTACGCAAATAACTCAACCACTGCTTAATCCGCGCGACGTGATATAACCCGGTATCGCCCTGTTTTTCCAGGCGGGTATATTTTTGCAGCAAAGCAACGACCTCCGGCCACGGCATTCGCGGTTCGTTATATTTCACCACCCGGCTCAGGTTGGGAATATTGAGCGCCCCGCGCCCAATCATCACCGCGTCACAGCCGCTGATCGCCATGCATTGTTGCGCGCTCTGCCAGTCCCAGATTTCACCGTTAGCAATCACTGGAATATCCAACCGCTGGCGAATCTCGCCAATCGCCTGCCAGTCGATATGCTCCGCGCGATACCCCTGCTCTTTTGTCCGCCCATGCACGACCAGCTCTGTGGCTCCGGCTTGTTGAACAGCGTCGGCAATTTCAAATTTCTTCTCACCGCTGTCCCAGCCCAAACGCACTTTCACGCTGACGGGCAAATGCGCTGGTACGGCTTCGCGCATCGCTTTCGCTCCCAGGTAGATGAGTTCAGGATCTTTCAGTAACGTCGCCCCTCCGCCGCTGCCGTTAACGGTTTTTGACGGACAACCGCAATTGAGATCAACGCCCCAGGAACCTAACTCCACCGCTCGAGCGGCGTTCTCTGCCAGCCATTGCGGAAACTGTCCCAGCAGTTGCACACGCACCAGCGTACCGGATGGCGTCCGGCTGGCATTTTGTAGTTCAGGGCAAATGCGATGAAAAACTTTTACCGGCAGTAGCTGATCCACCACGCGGACAAACTCGGTGATGCACAGATCGTAGTCATTCACTTCGGTCAGTAATTCACGCACCAGAGAGTCAAGTACCCCCTCCATCGGCGCCAGTAACACACGCATATCATCACCCGCAAATAAATATCCTCCGGCATAGCCGGAGGTTTTTCAAATGCGCCTGTAAGGCTCTCTTACCAGCCGCGCCCTAACAGGCGCATACGATCTGACATTTGCATCCAACTTCCTTACTTACGGCCCGTAAAT
>NZ_BBMY01000100.1 GCF_000759775.1 Escherichia albertii NBRC 107761 = DSM 17582 | reverse complement strand
AATGATGAATCACGCAAAAATATATAAAATTTTTATCAATTTTCAAAAGATTAGCGTCTTTTCTGGTCGTTAATTGTCTCCCTTTCTGCATAGTGATATTGTCCCTCTTGTTACTATTTCTGTTGTAATTATGTGAGGGATCATAAACATGTCTTTTAAACCATCTTTTGAATGGATCCAACCGGTTGAGATAACCGAGCGCGCCACCTTTATCCGCCGGGCCTATCTGCATCTTGCTGGCGCGGTAGTGGGATTCATCTTCCTGAGTGCATTATTCCTGTTTAGCGGTATCAGCAAAATGCTGCTCAGGATCTTGATGAATGGAGGTCAGTTTGGCTGGCTGGTGGTTCTTGGCGCTTTCATTGTGGTCAGCATGCTGGCGACTCGTCTGGCGGATAATGTGGAGTCGAATCGGACGCAGTTACTTGGTCTGGGGATTTACGTTTTAGCGGAAGCGTTAATATTTGCTCCCTTGTTGAGACTGGCTGTATATATTGACCCGGCAATTATTGGTGCGGCGAGCATTACCACAGGGCTGCTGGTGGGCGGCTTGACATTTACAGCCTTTACGACCAAAAAAGATTTCTCTTTCATGCGCTCTTTTTTAACTATGGCGGGCTTTATCGCTTTCGGGGCTATTATTGCCAGCATCATTTGTGGTTTCTCACTGGGCGTCTGGTTCTCTGCGGCAATGGTGCTGTTGTGTGCCGGGTTCGTGCTGTATGACACATCCAACATTATTCATCATTACCCCACCGATCGTCCGGCAGGCGCGGCGCTACATCTCTTTGCTTCTATCGCTACCATGTTCTGGTATGTCCTGCGTATTTTCATGTCTCGCAATTAAACCTGTCTGTATAAACCAGCGAAATCATTCGCTGGTTTTCCCGTTTATTCATTGATCGAAATAAGAGCAAAAACATCAGCCTGACGCTTAAATGAAGGCCGTGCCTTATTTTTCTGAAGACAAAAGGCGTGGCGATAGCCGAAAATGGCTCTTTTGCAGGCGGGGATAATCCAGTATTGAACAATTTATCCCCTGTCCATTTCACGATGAAAAAAATGTAGTTTTTTCAATGTGAAGCGGTTTAAATTCGTTCTCAAATTACAGTCAGGACGCGTATGTTGAATAATGCTATGAGCGTAGTGATCCTTGCCGCGGGCAAAGGCACTCGCATGTATTCCAATCTTCCGAAAGTGCTGCACACCCTTGCCGGGAAAGCAATGGTGCAGCATGTCATTGATGCTGCGAATGAATTAGGTGCAGCGCATGTTCACCTGGTGTACGGCCACGGCGGCGATCTGCTTAAACAGGCGTTAAAAGATGACAACCTGAACTGGGTGCTTCAGGCAGAGCAATTGGGTACTGGCCATGCAATGCAGCAAGCCGCGCCTTTCTTTGCCGATGATGAAGACATTTTAATGCTCTATGGCGATGTGCCGCTGATCTCTGTCGAAACACTCCAGCGCCTGCGTGACGCTAAACCACAGGGCGGTATTGGTCTTCTGACGGTGAAACTCGACGATCCGACCGGCTATGGTCGCATCACGCGTGAAAACGGCAAAGTTACCGGCATTGTTGAGCATAAAGATGCCACCGACGAGCAGCGTCAGATTCAGGAGATCAACACCGGTATTCTGATCGCCAACGGTGCGGATATGAAACGCTGGCTGGCGAAGTTGACCAACAATAACGCGCAGGGCGAATACTACATCACCGACATTATTGCGTTGGCGTATCAGGAAGGGCGTGAAATTGTTGCTGTTCATCCGCAACGTTTAAGCGAAGTTGAAGGCGTGAATAACCGCCTGCAGCTCTCTCGTCTGGAGCGCGTTTACCAGTCTGAGCAGGCTGAAAAACTGCTACTGGCTGGTGTTATGCTGCGCGATCCGGCGCGTTTTGATCTGCGTGGTTCGCTTACTCACGGGCGTGATGTTGAAATTGATACTAACGTTATCATCGAAGGCAATGTCACTCTCGGCAATCGTGTGAAAATCGGCGCCGGTTGCGTGATTAAAAACAGCGTGATTGGCGATGATTGCGAAATTAGCCCATATACCGTCGTGGAAGATGCGAATCTGGCGGCGGCCTGTACTATTGGCCCGTTTGCCCGTCTGCGTCCTGGCGCTGAGTTACTGGAGGGCGCACACGTCGGTAACTTCGTTGAGATGAAAAAAGCGCGTCTGGGTAAAGGCTCTAAAGCCGGTCATCTGACTTACCTGGGCGATGCTGAAATTGGCGATAACGTTAACATTGGCGCGGGTACCATTACCTGCAACTACGACGGCGCGAACAAATTTAAGACCATTATCGGCGACGATGTGTTTGTCGGTTCTGATACACAACTGGTTGCTCCGGTAACGGTGGGTAAAGGCGCAACGATTGCCGCTGGCACCACCGTCACGCGCAATGTCGGTGAAAATGCCCTGGCAATCAGCCGTGTGCCGCAGGCACAAAGAGAAGGCTGGCGTCGTCCGGTTAAGAAAAAGTAATTGAGATCGGGTAATCCGATCTTTTCGGGATGAGGAGATAACATAATCTCCCACCCACAGGCAGTAACGATAAAAATAACCCCACTCTCTACAAGGCTCGGGGCGCCCGAAAAAACGGGCATACAGGTTGACCGACAACGATATCAATCGGAATCAAAAAATATGTGTGGAATTGTTGGCGCGATAGCGCAACGTGATGTAGCTGAAATCCTTCTTGAAGGTTTACGTCGTCTGGAATACCGCGGTTATGACTCTGCTGGTCTGGCAGTGGTTGATGCAGAAGGTCATATGACCCGTTTGCGTCGCCTCGGTAAAGTACAGATGCTGGCCCAGGCCGCGGAAGAACATCCTTTGCATGGCGGCACCGGTATTGCTCACACTCGCTGGGCGACCCACGGCGAACCTTCAGAAGCGAATGCGCATCCGCATGTTTCTGAACACATTGTGGTGGTGCATAACGGCATCATCGAAAACCATGAACCACTGCGTGAAGAGTTAAAAGCGCGTGGTTATACCTTCGTTTCTGAAACCGACACCGAAGTAATTGCACACCTGGTGAACTGGGAACTGAAACAGGGCGGCACTCTACGTGAAGCTGTTCTGCGCGCCATCCCGCAACTGCGTGGCGCGTACGGTACGGTAATCATGGACTCCCGCCACCCGGATACCCTGCTGGCGGCACGTTCTGGTAGCCCGCTGGTGATTGGTCTCGGTATGGGCGAAAACTTTATCGCTTCTGACCAGCTGGCGCTGTTGCCAGTGACCCGTCGCTTTATCTTCCTTGAAGAGGGCGATATTGCGGAAATTACTCGTCGTTCGGTAAACATCTTCGATAAATCTGGCGCGGAAGTGAAACGTCAGGATGTCGAATCTAATCTGCAATATGACGCAGGTGATAAAGGTATCTATCGCCACTATATGCAGAAAGAGATCTATGAACAGCCGAACGCGATCAAAAATACCCTTACCGGGCGCATCAGCCACGGTCATGTTGATTTGAGCGAGCTGGGACCGAACGCCGACGAACTGCTGTCGAAGGTTGAGCATATTCAGATCCTCGCCTGTGGTACTTCTTATAACTCCGGTATGGTTTCCCGCTACTGGTTTGAATCGCTGGCAGGTATTCCGTGCGACGTCGAAATCGCCTCTGAATTCCGCTATCGCAAATCCGCTGTACGCCGCAATAGCCTGATGATCACTCTGTCACAGTCTGGCGAAACGGCGGATACCCTGGCAGGTCTGCGTCTGTCTAAAGAACTGGGATATCTGGGCTCGCTGGCTATCTGTAACGTGCCTGGTTCCTCTCTGGTACGTGAATCCGATCTGGCGCTGATGACCAATGCTGGCACGGAAATCGGTGTGGCATCGACCAAAGCGTTCACTACCCAGCTCACCGTACTGTTGATGCTGGTGGCGAAACTGTCTCGTCTGAAAGGCCTTGATGCCTCTATTGAGCACGATATTGTTCACGGTCTGCAGGCGCTGCCAAACCGTATTGAGCAGATGCTGTCTCAGGACAAACGTATCGAAGCCCTGGCGGAAGATTTCTCTGACAAACATCACGCGCTGTTCCTGGGCCGTGGCGATCAGTACCCCATCGCGCTGGAAGGCGCATTGAAGCTGAAAGAGATCTCTTACATTCATGCTGAAGCCTACGCTGCGGGTGAACTGAAACACGGTCCGCTGGCGTTGATTGACGCCGATATGCCGGTTATCGTTGTTGCACCGAATAACGAACTGTTGGAAAAACTGAAATCCAACATTGAAGAAGTTCGTGCGCGTGGCGGTCAGTTGTATGTCTTCGCCGATCAGGACGCTGGTTTTGTCAGCAGCGATAACATGCACATCATCGAGATGCCGCATGTGGAAGAGGTGATTGCACCGATCTTCTACACCGTTCCGCTGCAGCTACTGGCTTACCACGTCGCGCTGATTAAAGGCACCGACGTTGATCAGCCGCGTAACCTGGCGAAATCGGTTACGGTTGAGTAATTAACAGATGCCCTGCGTAAGCGGGGCATGTGACTGCTGACAAACGCAAAACTGTCTGATGTGCTACGCTTATCAGGCCTACGAGGTTATTGCAATATATTGAATTTGTACGATTTTGTAGGCCGGATAAGGCGTTCACGCCGCATCCGGCATGAACAACGCGCGCTTTGTCAACAATCTGATGCCCTGCTTTCGCAGGGCATTTTTCTATCCCCTCTCTCATCTTCAGCTATTTTTAAACTGTCACAGAAAGAAAATTTTTCTGCCAGGCTATTGTTACTTTCACTTCTAACTCATTGATTTTTAATCAGGCAAAAAGAGTTTTTTCTGGTGTCATAAAACTGTCATAAACCTTACATATAACTGTCACCTGTTTGTCCTATTTTGCTTCTCGTAGCCAACAAACAATGCTTTATGAATCCTCCCAGGAGACATTATGAAAGTTATGCGTACCACCGTCGCAACTGTTGTCGCCGCGACCTTATCGATGAGCGCTTTCTCTGTTTTTGCAGAAGCAAGCCTGACAGGCGCAGGTGCAACATTCCCTGCGCCGGTGTATGCCAAATGGGCTGACACTTACCAGAAAGAAACCGGTAATAAAGTTAACTACCAGGGTATCGGTTCTTCCGGTGGCGTAAAACAGATTATCGCTAACACCGTAGATTTTGGTGCGTCTGATGCGCCGCTGTCTGACGAAAAACTGGCCCAGGAAGGTCTGTTCCAGTTCCCGACCGTGATTGGCGGCGTGGTGCTGGCGGTTAACCTGCCGGGTCTGAAATCTGGTGAACTGGTGCTGGATGGTAAAACCCTCGGCGATATCTATCTGGGTAAAATCAAAAAGTGGGATGATGAAGCTATCGTCAAATTGAACCCGGGTCTGAAATTGCCTTCACAGAACATTGCTGTGGTGCGCCGCGCTGATGGCTCCGGTACATCCTTCGTCTTCACCAGCTATCTGGCAAAAGTGAACGAAGAGTGGAAAAACAAAGTCGGTTCTGGCTCTACCGTAAACTGGCCGACGGGACTGGGTGGTAAAGGTAACGATGGTATCGCTGCGTTTGTTCAGCGTCTGCCTGGGGCGATTGGTTACGTTGAATATGCTTACGCCAAGCAGAACAACCTCGCCTACACCAAACTGATCTCCGCTGATGGTAAACCTGTCGCCCCGACTGAAGAAAACTTCGCGAATGCGGCAAAAGGCGCAGACTGGAGCAAAACATTTGCTCAGGATCTGACTAACCAGAAAGGCGAAGATGCGTGGCCTATCACCTCTACCACGTTCATTCTGGTCCACAAAGATCAGAAGAAACCAGAGCAGGGCGTAGAAGTGCTGAAGTTCTTCGACTGGGCGTACAAAACCGGGGCTAAACAGGCGAACGACCTGGATTATGCCAGCCTGCCGGAGAGCGTCGTTGAACAGGTTCGCGCTGCGTGGAAGACCAATATTAAAGACAGTAGCGGTAAGCCGCTGTACTAATAAAACTCCTGGCCGGATAAGGCGTTAACGCCGCATCCGGCATTACAAAATGACTTTGTAAACGCGTTTAACCGAAGAGTAACTTATGGCTGCAACCAAGCCTGCTTTTAGCCCTCCGGGTAAAAAGGGCGACATAATTTTCAGCGTGCTGGTAAAACTGGCGGCGCTGATTGTGCTATTGATGTTGGGTGGCATTATTGTCTCTCTGATCATCTCCTCCTGGCCGAGCATTCAGAAATTTGGTCTGGCTTTCCTGTGGACCAAAGAGTGGGATGCGCCGAACGATATCTACGGGGCGCTGGTGCCGATCTACGGTACGCTGGTGACCTCGTTTATTGCGCTGCTGATTGCCGTTCCGGTGAGTTTCGGTATCGCCCTGTTCCTGACTGAGCTTGCGCCTGGCTGGCTGAAGCGCCCGCTGGGTATCGCCATTGAGTTGCTGGCAGCTATTCCAAGTATCGTTTACGGCATGTGGGGCCTGTTTATCTTTGCGCCGCTGTTCGCCGTTTACTTCCAGGAGCCGGTCGGCAATATCATGTCGAATATCCCGATTGTCGGCACGCTGTTCTCTGGCCCGGCATTTGGTATCGGTATCCTCGCGGCAGGCGTGATCCTCGCCATCATGATTATTCCGTACATTGCAGCGGTAATGCGCGATGTGTTCGAACAAACCCCGGTGATGATGAAAGAGTCGGCCTACGGTATCGGCTGTACCACCTGGGAAGTTATCTGGCGTATCGTTCTTCCGTTCACCAAAAATGGCGTTATCGGCGGCATTATGCTGGGTCTGGGGCGCGCGCTTGGTGAAACCATGGCGGTGACCTTTATCATCGGTAACACCTACCAGCTCGACAGCGCCTCGCTGTACATGCCGGGCAACAGTATCACCTCTGCGCTGGCGAACGAATTTGCCGAGGCAGAATCTGGTCTGCACGTGGCTGCTCTGATGGAACTGGGTCTGATCCTGTTTGTGATTACCTTCATCGTCCTCGCCGCATCGAAGTTGATGATTATGCGCTTGGCTAAGAATGAGGGGGCACGCTAATGGCTATGGTTGAAATGCAAACCACTGCGGCGCTGGCGGAATCCCGCCGCAAAATGCAAGCGCGTCGCCGCCTCAAAAACCGTATTGCGTTGACGCTCTCAATGGCGACGATGGCCTTCGGCCTGTTCTGGCTGATCTGGATTTTAATGTCCACCATCACCCGCGGTATTGACGGTATGTCGCTGGCGCTATTCACCGAAATGACACCACCGCCCAATACAGAAGGCGGCGGTCTGGCGAATGCCCTGGCGGGTAGCGGTCTGTTAATTTTGTGGGCCACCGTATTCGGTACGCCGCTGGGCATTATGGCGGGGATTTATCTGGCGGAATATGGCCGTAAATCCTGGTTGGCAGAAGTGATTCGCTTCATTAACGACATTTTGCTCTCCGCTCCGTCGATTGTGGTTGGTCTGTTTGTTTACACCATCGTGGTGGCGCAGATGGAGCACTTCTCCGGCTGGGCGGGCGTGATTGCGCTGGCGCTGTTGCAGGTGCCGATTGTTATCCGCACCACCGAGAACATGCTGAAACTGGTGCCGGATAGCCTGCGTGAAGCGGCTTATGCGCTGGGCACGCCGAAATGGAAGATGATCTCCGCGATTACGCTGAAAGCGTCGGTGTCCGGGATCATGACCGGTATCCTGCTGGCGATTGCCCGTATTGCTGGTGAAACCGCGCCGCTGCTGTTTACTGCGCTCTCCAACCAGTTCTGGAGCACGGACATGATGCAGCCGATCGCCAACCTGCCGGTGACTATCTTTAAGTTTGCGATGAGCCCGTTTGCGGAATGGCAGCAACTGGCCTGGGCCGGGGTGTTGATCATTACCCTGTGCGTCCTGCTGCTGAACATTCTGGCGCGCGTTGTTTTTGCCAAGAAGAAACACGGTTAACACTTTGCCGGATGTGGCGTGAACGTCTTATCCGGCCTACGGTAAGCCTGATTCGCGAAGTGCATCAGGCACGATGAGGAAAAGATTGCAATGAGTATGGTTGAAACTGCCCCGAGTAAAATTCAGGTTCGTAATTTGAACTTCTACTACGGCAAATTCCATGCCCTGAAAAACATCAACCTGGATATCGCTAAAAACCAGGTTACGGCGTTTATCGGGCCGTCCGGCTGCGGTAAATCGACGCTGCTGCGTACTTTCAACAAAATGTTTGAACTGTATCCAGAGCAGCGTGCGGAAGGTGAAATTTTGCTCGATGGCGACAATATTCTGACCAACACTCAGGATATCGCCCTGCTGCGTGCGAAAGTAGGCATGGTGTTCCAGAAACCGACGCCGTTCCCGATGTCCATCTATGACAACATCGCTTTTGGCGTGCGTCTGTTTGAGAAACTCTCCCGTGCCGATATGGACGAGCGCGTGCAGTGGGCATTGACCAAAGCCGCATTGTGGAACGAAACCAAAGATAAATTGCACCAGAGCGGTTACTCTCTCTCTGGGGGGCAGCAACAGCGTCTGTGTATTGCGCGTGGTATCGCCATTCGCCCGGAAGTGTTGTTGCTTGACGAACCGTGTTCGGCGCTCGACCCTATATCTACCGGGCGTATTGAAGAGCTGATTACCGAACTGAAGCAGGATTACACCGTGGTGATCGTCACCCACAACATGCAGCAAGCTGCGCGTTGTTCCGACCACACGGCGTTTATGTACCTGGGCGAGTTGATTGAGTTCAGCAACACGGACGATCTGTTCACCAAGCCCGCGAAGAAACAAACAGAAGACTACATCACCGGTCGTTACGGTTGATTCAGGAGTGCGTTATGGACAGTCTCAATCTTAATAAACATATTTCCGGCCAGTTCAACGCCGAACTGGAAAGCATCCGCACGCAGGTGATGACCATGGGCGGCATGGTGGAGCAGCAGCTTACTGATGCCATCACCGCGATGCATAACCAGGACAGTGAGCTGGCGAAGCGCGTCATCGAAGGCGACAAAAACGTCAACATGATGGAAGTGGCGATCGATGAAGCCTGCGTGCGCATTATCGCTAAACGTCAGCCGACGGCGAGCGACCTGCGTCTGGTGATGGTAATCAGTAAAACCATTGCCGAGCTGGAGCGTATTGGTGACGTGGCGGACAAAATCTGCCGCACTGCGCTGGAGACATTCTCCCAGCAGCATCAGCCATTGCTGGTAAGTCTGGAATCGCTGGGCCGTCATACTATTCAGATGCTGCACGACGTGCTGGATGCGTTCGCGCGCATGGACATTGACGAAGCCGTACGAATCTATCGTGAAGATAAAAAAGTCGATCAGGAGTACGAAGGGATTGTTCGTCAGTTGATGACCTACATGATGGAAGATTCACGGACCATTCCGAGCGTACTTACCGCGCTGTTCTGTGCGCGCTCTATCGAACGTATCGGCGACCGCTGCCAGAATATCTGCGAATACATTTTCTACTACGTGAAGGGGCAGGATTTCCGTCACGTTGGTGGTGATGAACTGGATAAGCTGCTGGCGGGGAAAGATCCGAAAGAGTAACGCGAATCGTAGGCCGGATAAGGCGTTACGCCGCATCCGGCAATGTGTCCAGTATATTTACCGGGCTTTATAGTCTTACGAAAAATCTCCCCATAGTCTCAGCTTGCCGCAGTGGAGACAGCGGAAGAGATAACCCTGACAATGGCCGCCGTTTTGCAGGCATTTCGCCAGATCCAAGCTTCTAATTCCGAAATTTTCACAATCTTCTTCAAGGTTGGCGAATTCATCAAGGCGGTTTTTTATCTCATCCCAGCCCACATAGCCGATAAAAGCACAGAAATCGCCACAATGTGCCAGCCAGAATTCCTGCTGCCATCCATGATAGCCAGGCGTGCGTTCAACCAACTCTTTCAGCATTTCAGCAGGATATGTGTCCTTAATACCGGCAAATTCGTCCTCTTCATCATACTCAAATTCAACGCCTTCGATGCTTGTATCATCCTGAAAACTACCTGCAAACTTTTCTGCCGCAGAACCGTCCGCAATGCACCACGGACAGAGATATTCAATTTCATCAACGCAATAAAACGGGCTGGAGTAATAAACAGATGTTTCTTGTTCACAGCAATCGCACTCTACGGTTTTATCCCGCTTAAATGCACCTGTTTCCAGTGGTTGCGGATGATATTTGAAAATGGGTAACGGTCTGGTGTTATGAGTCATAAAACGTCCTGTCTGCTCGTGGAAATAAAAAACAAAATAGAGCGTGACGGTTAATTTAAAAAGTCTGTTTTCGAATGATAGCGATCAAAACTCCTACGGCCCTGAAAATACAATGCGTGATGTAGCAGACATTTCAAACTCCCTTTGCTTACCTTTGAACGCCAGATTAGGCGGGTAAGTGAAGGGAGAGAGAAACGTTATGTGGTAATATCCCAGCCCCGCGCCTTCCAGAGCGCAGGCAACTGCGCCAAATCGGTAAAGGTAGTGACTTTCGGATGAACGATCGGCTTATTGTGCGGGTCGGCGCAGAAGTAGAACACTTCCATACCTGCGTCGATACCAGATTGTGCACCGGCAACTGAGTCATCGACCAGAATGCAGTTTTCAACATTCACATTCATTGCTTTCGCAGCATGGAACATTAATGCTGGATCAGGTTTCCAACGCTGAATGTCGTAGCCGCTGAACAGTTTTTCCGGGAAGTAGTGCAGCATGTTGAGTTTGCCAAGTGAATGCTGCATTTTGTTAACCGGACCGTTTGAGACGACGCACATCGGCACTTTTACGCTTTCCAGCAAATCATTTGCTCCCGCAATCATCTCCAGTTCTGTATCAAACAGACGCGCTACCTCTGCGCGATAAACGCGTTCGGCATCAGCACGGACCATTTCTACGCCCTGTTCTTTACTGATGATTTCAATAATTTCGTAGAGCTTTACGCCTTTAAAGCGGGTGAAAATCTCTTCAAAGGAGACGCTAATACCGAATTCTTTGAACATCGTGACATAGGCGCGAGAGCAAATGATCTCGCTATCGACCAGCGTACCGTCGCAGTCGAAAAATACTGCTTCTATCTGTGACATGTCTTTCCTTTATCGTTAGTTTAACGTTTTCGTCATGCTGATTTGCGTGACGCAATCGTTGCCGTGTAAGCAAATACAATGAAAAAAAGTTATCTTCAAACGTCCCTATTGTCTCATTTTGGTATACGATAGCGACGGATTTTCCCTCCTTGTTCGGAAATAGATAATGAGTCAACAACACACTACCCAGACTTCTGGTCAGGGGATGCTGGAACGCGTGTTTAAACTACGCGAACATGGCACGACGGCACGGACCGAAGTGATCGCTGGTTTTACCACCTTCCTGACGATGGTTTACATCGTTTTTGTTAACCCGCAAATTCTGGGCGTCGCTGGCATGGACACCAGCGCCGTCTTCGTCACGACCTGTCTGATTGCTGCATTTGGCAGCATCCTGATGGGGTTGTTTGCAAACCTGCCCGTTGCGCTTGCTCCGGCAATGGGCCTCAATGCGTTCTTCGCTTTCGTTGTCGTGCAGGCTATGGGGCTGCCGTGGCAAGTCGGGATGGGCGCAATCTTCTGGGGCGCGATGGGGCTACTGCTGCTGACGATTTTCCGCGTTCGCTACTGGATGATTGCCAACATTCCGGTGAGTCTGCGTGTGGGCATTACCAGCGGTATCGGCCTGTTCATTGGCATGATGGGGTTGAAAAACGCGGGCGTGATTGTCGCTAACCCGGAAACGCTGGTGAGTATCGGTAACCTGACTTCCCACAGCGTGCTGCTGGGGATCCTCGGTTTCTTCATCATTGCGATTCTGGCCTCGCGAAATATCCACGCGGCAGTGCTGGTTTCCATTGTGGTGACGACGCTGCTGGGCTGGATGTTGGGAGACGTGCACTACAACGGCATTGTCTCTGCGCCGCCGAGCGTGATGACAGTTGTGGGTCATGTGGATTTAGCCGGGTCATTCAACCTGGGCCTGGCAGGAGTGATTTTCTCTTTCATGCTGGTCAACTTGTTTGACTCTTCGGGGACGTTGATTGGCGTAACCGATAAAGCCGGGCTGGCGGATGAGAAAGGTAAATTCCCGCGCATGAAGCAGGCGCTGTATGTCGACAGTATCTCTTCTGTTACCGGTTCGTTTATCGGTACTTCTTCCGTTACTGCGTATATTGAGTCCTCTTCCGGCGTTTCCGTTGGCGGACGTACCGGTCTGACGGCAGTGGTTGTCGGCCTGCTGTTCCTGCTGGTTATTTTCTTATCTCCGCTGGCGGGGATGGTGCCTGGCTACGCCGCGGCGGGGGCGTTGATTTACGTTGGCGTACTGATGACTTCAAGTCTTGCTCGCGTGAAATGGCAGGATCTCACTGAATCTGTTCCGGCGTTTATTACCGCGGTGATGATGCCGTTCAGCTTCTCGATTACCGAAGGTATCGCGTTGGGCTTTATCTCCTACTGCGTAATGAAAATCGGCACCGGGCGTCTGCGTGACCTTAGTCCGTGCGTCGTCGTAGTTGCGCTGCTGTTTGTGCTGAAGATTGTGTTTATTGACGCACATTAAAATCGACAGGACGCTAAAAACCCGCCATGTGTTATTGCTGGCGGGTTTTTTATTTAGTTTTTCACCCGCTGAATAAACTCACCAAATGCGGTCAATTGTCCGGCCAGATGCTCCAGCGTTCCCTGATCAATCACTTCGCCCGTCTGTGGATCAACTTTGTTCTGAATCACGCCGCCCATAAATTCTGGCTTGTTCATCACCATTGCATCGAGGAAGACCAGAATCTGACGTAAGTGGTACTGACAACGTGCGCCGCCAATCACGCCCATTGAACAGGTCTGAATCAACACCGGTTTACCGGCTAATGGCTGGTCCGGCAGGCGGGAAAGCCAGTCGATGGCATTTTTCAGCCCACCGGGTACTGAGTAGTTATATTCCGGCGTCACGATGACGACACCATCGGCCTGACGTATCTGTTCCGCCAGAGCTTCAACTGTCGCTGGAAAACCGTCTTCCTGCTGTACGTCAGCGTCATACAAGGGAATATCAGCAATGGAAGGCAATGCATTAACCTCCATACTTGCCGGAGCAATTTTCGGCAGCGTACGTGCAACCATGCCATTAAATGAACCTTTGCGCAGGCTCCCCAGTAATGTAACCACCTTCAATTTTTCAGACATAATAACTCCTGTGGTTGTCTATCAATTTGGTGAAAAAGACTTCACGGTAGAGAGCTGGGCAAAGCGCATCAGACGTCCGGTTGGGTTATTGGCGCGGCTATGTATGTCAGGCAATGTTTTCCAACCGAGCTTGCCATCGAACTGCCAGACATTAAGTTTTTCGATCGCGGGGGTCGCCGCAACAGACCACACCAGTACGTCCTCTGCGTCGCATAACGCTTCTACATTATTTACATGAGCACATTTCAGGCGTCCCGCAATAGGCATCAATTGCAGATCGCGCGGATCGTCATTCAATACATCACCGGTAAGTTTTAGCACGCTTCGGCGCAAAGTGATGAGTTGCGCTCGCGCTTCGTTAGGATCGTTTTGCTTACTGATCCACAGCGTTTCGTTGCTGGAAAAAATAGGGTTATCGGGAGCGTGAGGACTATGAAAACTGCGGGTCGCTCGCTGTAACTCCATATCGAGGCCACACTCCCCCTCTGTTGCGAGCGCCACGCCAATCATATTTCCGGCATAGGAAATTGAAAATGCAGGCAAGTTGCTATCGCGAAAAACCGGCTTTCCCTTATTCTGAATGACGATTTCCGGTAATTCGCTAATGCCATATAGCATGAACATCAGTTCTGCGAGTAAACCTCTGGATGCCAGAAAACGACTTTGACGATGAGGGGGAAGATTCCGGGCTTCTTGATGACACTGGGAGGGGAGACGAACAGAGATCAGGTGTCCTTCCGTTAAAATCCCTCGGGCAAAATGAGTTGCCATTTTTCGCTCCATGCTTAATGGTCCATTATGAATACAAGAGTAATCATTTACAGGAACAATGGACAGGCGAAAGCGGCAAAAAGTTCGATTCAGACAATGTTATTACATTATTTTTACATTTTGCTGCGGAAAATGGTTGCGTCCCATCAGGCAAAATTAGCGCATTGAGATGTAAAGATCTTTAATGGTTTCCCGTAACCAGACGATCTTCGGATTACGGCTGTTCCGTTTATGCCACAGAAGGGTAAAAGGGACTTCCAGCTTTTTTTGCTGGCTTTCATCAAACGGGAGAGGAAGAGCAACCAACGGCAGTTGGTGGAGTTGATTGTAGTACTGGCAATAGCGTGGCGCGGTCGCCAGCAGTAGGTTATCGGGTTGTGCAGCCATAAACAGCGACTGCTCGAATTCTGGCAGACTCATGGCAATTGTGCGTTCGCGTCCTGACTCCTGCAATACATTGTCCAGCGCCCAGGTGTCGCTCTGTTCCCAACAAATGCTGATATGTGGATATCGCAGAAAGGTATCCAGATTCCACTCTTCGTCCAGTGCCGGATGATCTTCCCGTAGCCAGACACAGGGTGAGTCAGTGAATAATACTTCATAATCAATAGATAACGGCAACAGGTTGAGCTGTTCCCGCGAACGTGGATGACTTTCCCGACCAGAAAAACCAATATCCACTTCGCCACGAATAATGGCATCCAGAGAGTCGTAACCCCAGTTACGCAGTTTGATGGTTGCCTGGGGGTAACGCTGGTAGATCTGCTGAGACAAAGCATTAAGCATAATCATCATCAACGGCGACTCCGCCGCCAGCTCAAATTTCAGGCCGTATGGCATTTCGTGGTGTGGTTTATCCAACAACTGGTTGCTCATTTGCATCCACTCCGCCAGATTCTGCTCCATGCTGATCATCAGCGGCGTCGGCGTCAGTCCGAGCGGTGAATTGATAAATAAAGGATCATCAAACCACGCTCGTAGTTTTGCTAATGATTTGCTCGCCGCCGAAGGGGTGACATTCATTCGCTTTGCTGCTTTGGTCACACTGCGTTCCTGCATCAGCAGTTGCAGACAAAGCAGCAAATTGAGATCAAGCGTGGTGATGGATTTCTTCATGAGCGGCAACGGTGCGTCCAGGCGCGACGAGCATAATCAGCAACAGGCTCACTATGCTACAGGCAATCAGAATCCCGATCAGCATATTCCATGCGCCGACGCCAACCACGGCCGCCAGCCATATCCACAGTGACGAACCACAAACTTGCGCAATGCCTAACGTCGAACTGGCTACGCCAGCCCGTAGTGAAAACGGTCCTAATGCCTGACTCATTGCGACGCCAAAACCTACCGAGAAACCGGCGCAAATCAGCGTGATACCAAACAGAGAAACCGCATGGGAAGGTGAAACGGCAAGGGTGATCCCCGCCGCCAGGAATAACACCTGCGAGGCGATCATCAGCGTACGTGGCTTCAAAATTCCCAGCGCAAACGGTGTGGAGAACGATACGGTCATGCTGACGCCTGCGGTCAGCGCCATAATTGTGGCATATTCTCCGCGTTTGAAACCCATTATCTCCATCAGCAATACCGGCGATGTGTTCACAAAGGTGAGAATGACTGAAACACTTAACGTCGTGATGAGCACCCGGCTGAGGAAAAAACGGTTAAGCAACGACTCGGTATTTTCTTGTGGTTTGTTCGACGTTGCAGGTGCGGCAGGGCGCGTTTCTTTTAAAATAAACAAAGACAACATGAGAACTGCAACGCCCATTATTGTCATCGTCCAGAACAGGCTCTGCCATGGGAATTTAAGCATAATCAGGTGTCCGAGCACTGGTGCTAACACCGGAATGATGCAGGTAATACCATTAAGTAATGACAACACTTTTGCCCGACGTCGATCGTCCAGCGTGTCGCGTAAAATCGCGAATGCCACTACGTAACAACAGCCCGCGCCGAGCCCCTGCAGAAATCGCCCTGCAATAAATAACGTGCTGGTTTCAGCCAGTGAGCAGAATATCGAGGCGATAATAAATAGCGCCGCGCCGGGTATAGCGACAGGTTTTCTCCCTGAGCGATCGGCCACTTTACCGGCAAACAACATTGCTGTCGCCATCCCTGCCAGATAAACCGAGAACGCAATATGCAACTGCGCTTCGCTGGCGTTGAGATCGGCGGCGATGCGCGGTAAGCCGACCAGATACATATCAATACCTGCGGGATAGAGTAAAACCAGGGCAAAACTACAAATCAAAAAGCGGGACATGGGCTAAAGCGTCCTGATGGAAAAGTGATGCAAAGCATACGTGGTGCAGGAGAATCAAGCGAGTTGCCATTTGGACAAAAGAGATTTCCTGGCAGGCAAGAAGCCAGCGAATGGCTGGCTTCTTGAAGGGATCAGCCAAATTTAGGTAACATGTTAAAGACGTTACCAAACCAGCACAAAATTACGGTTATGCCAAAGAGAATAACTATCGCCGGAATAACATTACCGCCCCAAACAGTGAACATCTGGTTAGGAAACTTCTTGCGGGCTTTGATTGCCAGTACAGCGGGGATAATTACTGCCCAGATAGTGGCGCACAGCCCGGCACCGCCAATCCCGTAAATAAAGCCATTTGGGAAGATAAGATACAACAAAGCGGGTGGCAGGAAGGTTAACAGTACGGTTTTGAAACGCCCGGCGTGGGAGTTATCAATCTTAAACAGATCCGCCAGATAATCGAACAATCCCAGCGTGACGCCAAAGAACGAACTGGCAACCGCTAAGTTTGAGAACACCAACAAACAAAACTCGATAATGCCACGCTGTTTGGTGCCGAGGAACGATTTTACCAGCGAATCGACGTTGCCGCCTGAAGAGATAATCGCTTTAAAGCTTTCACGCGGAATATTCCCCATTGTGCAGTACAACCAGAAGAGATAAATCACCAACGCCAGCAGCGAACCAAGCACCACGCTTTTGATTAACTTATCTTTACGTTTTCCATAGCAAATAATCAGGCTGGGTATATTGCCGTGGAAACCGAATGACGCCAGACACACCGGCAAAGCCATAAATATATACGGGAAGTAAGACGTTCCCGCAGTGGTGCTGGTGGAATCGCGCAGAATGGAATAATCAACCTGGAAGAAGAAAGAACCAAACACGATCACAAAGGAGATAATCTTCAGCCCGAGGAACAATGAGCTTATACGGCTGGCGGCTAACGAACTTATCCACAGTACGCTGGCGACGAAAATGGCTGTGCAGATCCCGACAATGTGTGGATTTGCGTGATAATCCAAATTCATCGATATTGTTTCACTAATGATTGCGCCATTAGCAGAGATATAAGCGTAAGTGAGAATATAGAGAACGAAGGCAACGGTTATACCGCTAATAATGTTCCATGTGTTGCCGATTAAATCTTTGGTGATGGTGTTAAAACTGGATCCGACGGGATAATTTAAATTCGCTTCTAATAACAATAACCCGGAATGAAGCATTGAAAACCAGGCAATGATAAGGATAAAGGCACCCCAAAAGAACCAGGCGCCGGCAAGATCAACAGGTAAAGCAAACATACCTCCACCAATTACTGTACCTGCTATAACCATAACACCCCAAAATGCAGAGTGCTTTTTTTCTGCTTGATCAGTCATAATGCCACCTTTAGAGGAAGGCTATTTTTGTTATTGAGGATGTAGGGAATGAGAGTGGCTAACATCCTTATAGCCACTCTGAATGTATTAATTAAACTTCTTTTAGTTTTGCGGTGAAGTGACGCAATACTTTCGGTTCGTAAGTAAAGGTTAACCCTTTAATGTTCGCCGCGTTCTCTTTCACATGCTTAAAGGCTTCAATAATGAAGTCCATATGCGTTTGAGTGTAAGTCGCACGTGGAATAGTTAAACGCAGCAGTTCAGCCGGGCACGGCAATTGTTTACCGGTTTTCGGATCGCGACCTAACAGGAAAGAGCCAATTTCTACCGCACGGATACCGGCGACTTTATACAGTTCGCACGCCAGCGCCTGTGCCGGGAACTGGTCTGCCGGGATATGCGGCAACAGTTTTCCAGCATCAACGAATGCCGCGTGACCGCCAGCCTGCTGGCAAACAACGCCAATCTCTTCCAGACCATCGACCAGATACTGCACTTGCGCAATGCGATAGGCCAGCCAGTCAAGGTTCATACCGTCATACAAGCCAACGGCCAGGCGCTCCATTGCACCGCCTTCCAGGCCGCCGTAAGTCGGGAAGCCTTCCTGAACCACGCAAAGGGTTCTGCACTCGGTATAGACATCAAAGAAGCTGTCATCTTTCACGCACAACAAGCCGCCCATCGGTACCATCGCATCTTTCTTGGCGGACATTGCCAGCATATCGGCATATTTGTAGGTTTCGCGAGTGATCTGCTCGATAGTCCAGTCTTTGTATTCTGCTTCACGCTGCTTGATGAAATAGGCGTTTTCGGCGAAGCGTGCGGAGTCTATCACCACCGGAATGTCATATTTCTTCGCGATACTGTACATCGCTTTCATGTTCGCCAGTGAAACTGGCTGACCGCCTGCGGAGTTACTGGTAATGGTGGCGACAATATATGGCACGTTATTCGGACCAACTTCTTCAATGCCGCGTTCTAATCCTTCGAGGTCAAAGTTGCCTTTAAAGTCGTAACGTACGCCGGTATCAAACGCTTCTTTGATATAGACGTTACGCACGGTACAACCATTGATCTGGCTATGGCCCTGAGTGGTGTCAAAGAAATAGTTAGAGAACGCCACCATTTTGCTGCGATCCAGGCCTTTTTCCTGCTCGCGCTTTTTAATCAGCACTGGAATATAGATTTGCTCGGCGCCGCGGCCTTGGTGAGTTGGAATAGTGTATTGATAGCCAAAAATATTTTTTACTGATTCAGCTAACGCGTAGTAACTGCGGCTACCGCTGTAGGCTTCGTCGCCGCGCATCATCGCTGCCTGCATGTTCTGCGTCACTGCCCCGGTACCACTGTCGGTCAGTAAATCGATAAATACATCTTCGCTATCCAGCAGGAAGGGATTCATACCGGATTTAATAATTGCTTCTTCACGGTAAGCACGGGTTGTGCGTTTTACTGGTTCGATAACACGAATGCGGAACGGTTCAGGGAGATGTTTAAAGTTTTCCATTACATAATCCTTCATTTATTTTAATTG
>NZ_BBMY01000101.1 GCF_000759775.1 Escherichia albertii NBRC 107761 = DSM 17582 | reverse complement strand
CACCTGATAGCCCTTGGCTGGATGAACGTCGGTGCGGCGCAATCTCCTGATTCAGCGCTCGCCAGCATTATCTCCGCCATTCTGGTTATTGTTGGTCAACAAAGCATCGCCACCGGTATCGCTATCGCACTGCCTGTAGCGGCTGCGGGTCAGGTACTGACCGTGTTTGCCCGTACCATCACTGTGGTGTTTCAACATGCGGCAGACAAAGCCGCAGAAGACGCGCGCTTTCGCACTATCGACATTCTGCATGTCTCTGCGCTTGGGGTTCAGGCATTACGCGTCGCGATTCCGGCGCTCATAGTCTCTCTGTTCGTCAGCGCCGATATGGTAAGCAATATGTTGAATGCCATTCCTGAATTTGTAACCCGTGGATTACAGATTGCTGGCGGTTTTATCGTGGTGGTCGGTTACGCCATGGTACTACGCATGATGGGCGTGAAATATTTGATGCCTTTCTTCTTCCTCGGCTTCCTGGCAGGTGGCTATCTCGATCTCAGCCTGCTGGCTTTCGGTGGCGTCGGCGTGATCATGGCCCTGGTCTACATCCAGCTAAATCCGCAGTGGCGTAAAGCCGAACCGCAAACACAAGCCGCTTCCCCTACCGCTCTTGACCAACTTGACGATTAACGGAGCCATCATGGAACAGAGAAAAATTACACGCAGCGATCTGGTGAGCATGTTTCTGCGCTCCAACCTGCAACAGGCATCATTTAACTTTGAACGTATTCACGGGCTGGGTTTTTGCTACGACATGATCCCCGCCATCAAGCGACTCTACCCATT
The DNA here is from genome assembly GCF_000759775.1 of Escherichia albertii NBRC 107761 = DSM 17582. Lineage (GTDB taxonomy): Bacteria > Pseudomonadota > Gammaproteobacteria > Enterobacterales > Enterobacteriaceae > Escherichia > Escherichia albertii. Next base: position 17,908 of record NZ_BBMY01000101.1, on the reverse strand, counting down.
AAAAGAAGATCAGGTTGCAGCGCTCAGGCGACACCTGGTGTTCTTCAACACCACGCCAGCCGTGTGTGGCCCGGTCATCGGCGTCACTGCTGCCATGGAAGAGGCGCGGGCCAATGGCGCAGAAATTGATGACGGCACCATTAACGGCATCAAAGTCGGCCTGATGGGGCCACTGGCAGGGGTTGGCGATCCGCTGGTCTGGGGAACGCTGCGCCCGATTACCGCAGCGCTCGGCGCATCGCTGGCGCTGTCCGGCAACATTCTCGGCCCGCTACTGTTTTTCTTTATTTTCAATGCAGTTCGTCTGGCCATGAAATGGTATGGGCTGCAACTGGGCTTTCGTAAAGGAGTAAATATCGTCAGCGACATGGGCGGTAATTTGCTGCAAAAACTCACCGAAGGCGCCTCAATTCTTGGTCTGTTTGTGATGGGCGTGCTGGTCACTAAATGGACGTCGATCAGCGTGCCGCTGGTGGTTTCACAAACGCCTGGCGCTGATGGCTCCACTATCACCATGACCGTGCAAAACATCCTCGACCAGCTCTGTCCCGGCCTGCTGGCACTGGGGCTGACGCTGCTGATGGTACGTCTGCTCAACAAAAAAATTAACCCGGTATGGCTGATCTTCGCCCTGTTTGGCTTAGGGATTATCGGTAATGCGCTGGGCTTCCTGTCCTGATTCTTCGCCCCGACGTAACCGTCGGGGCCATCGCTCAACATGAGGTGGTTTATGAAAACAACAGCTCTGCGTCTTTATGGTAAACGTGATTTACGCCTGGAAACCTTTGATCTTCCTGAAATGCAGGAGGATGAAATCCTTGCTACGGTGGTCACCGACAGCCTGTGCCTCTCTTCCTGGAAAGAGGCCAATCTGGGTGAAGACCATAAAAAAGTGCCCAACGATGTGGCGACCCATCCCATCATTATCGGCCATGAATTTTGCGGCGACATTATCGCTGTAGGTAAAAAGTGGCAGCACAAATTTCAACCAGGCCAGCGCTATGTGATTCAGGCTAACCTGCAACTGCCGGACAGCCCGGACTGCCCCGGTTATTCCTTTCCGTGGGTGGGCGGCGAAGCAACGCATGTAGTTATCCCAAATGAGGTCATGGCACAGGATTGCCTGCTGGCATATGAAGGCGAAACTTACTTTGAAGGCTCGCTGGTTGAACCGCTTTCCTGCGTGATTGGCGCGTTCAACGCCAACTATCATCTTCAGGAAGGAAGTTATAACCACACGATGGGGATTCGCCCGCAAGGACGCACGCTAATCCTCGGCGGCACCGGCCCGATGGGGCTGCTGGCGATAGACTACGCGTTGCATGGACCGATTAACCCATCACTGCTGATTGTCACCGATATTAATAACGACAAACTGAACTACGCTCGCAAGCATTACCCTTCAGAGCCACAAACACTGATTCACTACCTCAATGCCGCTGATACTTCGTACGAGACATTAATGGCGCTGATACTTCGTACGAGACATTAATGGCGCTGAGCGGTGGTCACGGCTTTGATGATATTTTTGTCTTTGTGCCGAACGAACAGCTTGTCACCCTCGCCTCTTCCTTACTGGCGGCTGATGGTTGTATGAATTTCTTCGCCGGACCGCAGGATAAACACTTCAGTGCGCCGATTAATTTCTACGATGTACATTATGCCTTTACCCATTATGTAGGCACGTCGGGCGGCAATACCGATGACATGCGCGCCGCGGTCAAACTGATCGAAGAGAAAAAAGTGCAGGCCGCAAAAGTGGTGACACATATTCTTGGGTTGAATGCCGCGGGCGAAACCACGCTTGAATTGCCCGCCGTCGGCGGCGGGAAAAAACTGGTGTATACCGGAAAAAACCTGCCGCTGACCTCACTCACACAAATACAGGATGAAGCACTGGCAGCGATCCTGGCGCGTCATCGGGGAGTCTGGTCCGGTGAGGCGGAACAATATCTGCTCGCCCATGCCAAGGCGATTTCCCATGATTAATCGCGATACTCAACTCTGTATGTCGCTGGCTGGGCGACCCGGCAACTTCGGCACGCGTTTTCACAATTATCTGTATGAAAAGCTGGGGCTGAATTTCATCTACAAAGCGTTCACCACCCAGGATATTGAGGCGGCGGTGAAAGGTGTTCGCGCATTAGGTATTCGCGGCTGTGCCGTGTCGATGCCGTTTAAAGAAAGCTGTATGTCCTTTCTCGATGCTATCGATCCCTCGGCAAAGGTCATTGATTCTGTGAATACCATCGTGAATGACAACGGCAAGCTGATCGGGTTTAACACTGACTACATCGCGGTGAAAAGCCTGATTATTCACCACCAGCTCAATACCACCAAACGGGTGATGATTCGTGGTAGCGGCGGCATGGGCAAAGCGGTAATTGCCGCCTTTCGCGACGCGGGGTTTTTCGATGTCATCATTGCCGCCCGCAACCACGAGAGCGGCCCAGCGCTGGCAAAGCAGTATGGCTTCCAGTGGCAACCACAGCCAGAAGGAATCGACTGCGACATTCTGGTTAACGTGACCCCTGTCGGCATGAGCGGTGGTAAAGAGAGTCATGAGCTGGCCTTCAGCGAGGCGATGGTCTCTGCGGCAAGCGTCGTTTTTGACGTTGTGGCATTACCACCGGAAACGCCGCTGATTCGCCTGGCGCAGCAGCTTGATAAGCAGACGATCAGCGGTGCAGAGGTGATAGCCTTACAGGCCGTCGAGCAATTTGCGATGTATACCGGCGTGCGGCCCGATACGCAGTTGATTGCTGAAGCGGCACAATTTGCACGAGAAGGATAGAAACATCAGCACCTTAACCGGCACTCAGGTTGTTGGCAAAGTACGCGTTGTTCATGCCGGATGCGGCGTCAACGCCTTATCCGGCCTACATAATCCCGAAAATTCAATATATTGCAATTATCGAGTAGGCCTGATAAGCGTAGCGCATCAGGCAAACGCCTTAGCAGATACTCAGATTGTTAGCAAAGTACGCGTTGCTCATGCCGGATGCGGCGTGAACGCCCTTATCCGGCCTACATAATCCTGAAAATTTAATATATTACAATTACCCGGTAGGCCTGATAAGCGTAGCGCATCAGGCAAACGCCTTAGCAGACACTCAGATTGTTAACAAAGTACGCGTTGTTCATGCCGGATGCGGCGTCAACGCCTTATCCGGCCTACATAATCCTGATAATTCAATATATTACAATTACCCGGTAGGCCTGATAAGCGTAGCGCATCAGGCAAACGCCTTAACAGACGCTCAGATTGTTGGCAAAGTGCGCGTTGTTCATGCCGGATGCGGCGTGAACGCCTTATCCGGCCTACATAATCCTGATAATTCAATATATTACAATTACCAGGTAGGCCTGATAAGCGTAGCGCATCAGACAATTTGATGTTTATCACCAGTCTCAACGCCTTGTCTGCCAACCATCCTCAGAACGGCTGGTGCAATGCGCGACATCGTGAGCCATATCATTAAGCGATTAAAATCAGAGTGGTAGCATGCCTCCCGTGTTTTCTTACGAACCGGAGAAGTAATGGAACTGCTTTTATTGAGTAACTCGACGCTGCCGGGCAAGGCCTGGCTGGAACATGCGCTGCCGCTGATTGCTGAACAGTTGCAAGGTCGCCATTCCGCGGTGTTTATTCCTTTCGCTGGCGTTACGCAAACCTGGGATGATTACACAGCCAAAACGGCTGAAGTTCTCGCTCCGCTGGGTGTTTCTGTCACCGGTATTCATAGCGTTGCCGATCCTGTTACCGCCATTGAAAATGCGGAGATCGTCATTGTTGGCGGCGGCAATACTTTTCAGTTGTTGAAACAGTGCCGCGAGCGCGGGCTGCTGGCCCCCATTACTGACGTGGTTAAACGTGGCGCGCTGTATATTGGCTGGAGCGCAGGCGCTAACCTTGCTTGCCCAACCATTCGTACCACCAACGATATGCCGATTGTCGATCCGCAAGGTTTCGATGCGCTGAATCTGTTCCCGCTGCAAATTAACCCACACTTCACCAATGCCTTGCCGGAAGGCCATAAAGGTGAAACCCGTGAGCAGCGTATTCGTGAACTGCTGGTGGTCGCGCCAGAACTGACGATTATTGGTCTGCCGGAAGGTAACTGGATTACGGTGAGCAAAGGTCAGGCGACGCTGGGTGGCCCAAATACCACCTACGTGTTTAAGGCTGGAGAAGAAGCGGTTCCGCTGGAAGCTGGACACCGTTTTTAAGTAAATTGCCGGATGCATGATCCGGCATTTTGTACACAGTGCCTGATGCGACGCTTTATGCGTCTTATCAGGCTTACAGAGTCACGGTATTAATACTCGTCCCGTCCTTCATCTTCATCTGGTTGTTCCAGCACACTGTAAGCGACCGAACAAAACAGCGAGTTCAGACGCTGCATATCTCCCAGCAAGCCTAAATGCAACGAACTGGTTTCAATACTTTGCACGTTTTGTTGATGCAAACGATCAACGTGAGCATGGGAATAGCGGCGATTAAGAATGCGAAAACGATGCTTGCTGCGGCGTAAACGACGGGCACTGGTGACATCGCCAGAGAAGAAAACCGACATTGCCAGTTTTAAATTACTGAGCAATTGCTCATAGAGCGCGTCCAGTTCTTTCAACCCATCAATCGAAAATGCTCGCCTTGCCGCCAGCGATTTGTCGGCAATTTCACTCCCCATGCGCTCGACAATATCGGAGGCCTGCTCAAGGTTGAGCGCCATCTCAATAATCTCCGCCCAGCGGCGCGACTCCTCCTCAGCCAGTTCTTCCTTCGGCATCCGCGCCAGATAGAGCTTAATAGCGGTATAGAGCACGTTGATATCATCCGCCAGCTTACGCAGTTCTTTCTCTTCACGCGGCTCGCCGTGCATCACTTTATTCAACCCTTCCATCATCTGTTCCATCGCGTCACCGATACGCAGTGTTTCACGGGCGGCATTCGCCAGAGCAAGAGTCGGCGTGTCCAGTGCGCTAACGTCCAGATGTTTCGGCCTTAGTTGGGTATCCAGTTCCGGTTCATCGCGAATAATGGTTTTACAGAATCGCGCCATCGGGTCAACAAACGGCAGCATGGCCAGGCAACGAACGAGGTTGTAGAAGACATGAAAATAGATAACCAGTTCCGCTTTTGGCAAAGGCAGTTTATCCATTGATTCAGCCAGAACATGGACAAACGGCAGGATAATCAAGCTACCCACCAGCTTGAACAACAGGCTACCCAACGCAACACGACGCGCGGCAGCATTGGCGGCGCTGTTGTTGAGCATTGCCAGCAGACCGGAGCCGAGGTTAGCGCCAATCACCAGACAGAGCGCTACCGGGAACGAGATAATCCCCGCAGTAGTCAGGGTGGCAGTCAGCAGCACAGCGGCAAGGCTGGAATAACTGATAATCGCGAACATCGCGCCAATTAGCGCATCCAGTAAAATATCGCCAGTCAGCGAGGCAAAGATCACCTGAACGCCATTAGCCTGAGTGATTGGCGTGACAGCCTGCACAATCAACTCCAGTGCCAGCAAAATCAGCCCAAGACCAATACCGACGCGCCCCAGTTGCCCGGCGCGTGACTGCTTGCGCCCGAGGAAAAAAATCACGCCGATAAAAATGAGTAGCGGCGACAGCCAGGATAAATCGAAGGTGAGGACCCGAGCCATCAGCGCCGTCCCGACATCGGCACCCAGCACAATCACCAGCGCAGGCGCGAGAGCGACCAGATCCTGGGCGACGAACGAGGTGACCAGCATAGTGGTGGCATTACTGCTCTGCACCAGTGCGGTAACGCCGATCCCCGCGCAGAAGGCGAGCGACTTTTTCTCAACGCTCCGGCTAAGCACAGTTCGCAACCGAGCGCCAAAGACGCGCATCACGCCCGTTCGAACAATATGCGTTCCCCAAACCAACAGGGCGACGGCAGAAAGCAGGTGAAGCAGTGTTAACACGAGTTCAGGTTCTCCTTATCGTTATATGTTCCTGAAACCAATAGATAACCCCAGGTCTGGAAACGCATCACCACCATAAACCGTCATCTTTGTTGTGATTTTTGGTGTCCGTTTTCCGACTAAGATAATTCCAGTATAAGTGTTTCATATTAATAAAGAGACAGGGCACTCAGTGAGTACCCTGTTTGTTGTAAGGAAAAGTGACAGATTTGTGAATCAGTCCGCGTCATACCCCAGATTTGGCGCTAGCCAGCGTTCAACATCTGAGACACTCATGCCTTTACGGCGGGCGTAGTCTTCAACCTGGTCGCGCTGAATTTGTGCTACCGCGTAATACTTGCTGTCCGGGTGGCTGAAGTACCAACCCGAAACCGACGCCCCGGGCCACATGGCGAAAGATTCTGTGAGCTTCATGCCAGTATGTTTTTCCACTTCCAGCAGCTCCCAGATTGTGGCTTTTTCCGTATGTTCCGGGCAGGCCGGGTAGCCTGGTGCCGGGCGGATGCCCTGATAGTTTTCGCGGATCAGCTCTTCGTTGCTGAGGTTCTCGTTCGGTGCATAGCCCCAGTAAACTTTTCGCACGCGCTCATGGAGATATTCCGCAAAGGCTTCGGCTAAACGGTCGGCAAGGGCTTTCACCATGATTTTGTTGTAATCATCGTGCTGTGCTTCGAAGGCATCAGCCAGTGCGTCCTCTTCCAGCCCGCCAGTCACGGCAAATGCGCCGATGTAATCTGCTTTACCAGAAAGCTTCGGCGCAACGAAATCAGCGAGGCAGTAGTTAGCGAAGCCGGTTTTTTCGGTCTGTTGGCGTAGATGGTGGCTGACGTTGAGCACATGGGTACGCGTTTCGTCACGGTAGATTTCAATGTCGTCACCCACGCGGTTTGCCGGAAACAGCCCCACCACGCCGCGCGGATTCAACGTTTTCTCGGCGCTTAATTTATCCAGCATGTCGTTGGCGTCTTTAAACAGGCGCTTCGCCTCAACGCCTACCACTTCATCTTCCAGAATGCGCGGATATTTCCCGGCCAGCGACCAGGTCATAAAGAACGGCGTCCAGTCGATGTAATTACGCAGCGTTTCGATGCTGGCTTCCACTTCCTGCACACCGAGACGGTGCGCCACCGGTGGCGTGTAAGCCTGCCAGTCAAAAGCGAAGTCGTTATCACGCGCCGCTTCCAGCGTAACTGGCGGTGTGCGAGGTTTCTTGCGCCCGTGCTGAATACGCACGGTTTCGTACTCTTTGCGGGTACGAGCGACAAAGTCGTCACGCTGAGTGTCCGAAAGCAGTGCCGCCACGACGCCAACGGTGCGCGAGGCGTTCTGCACATACACCGTCGGACCGCTGTAGTTCTGCTCGATTTTCACCGCCGTGTGCGCTTTTGAGGTGGTCGCGCCGCCAATCAATAGCGGGATGGTGAAGCCCTGACGTTCCATCTCTTTCGCCACGTTGACCATTTCGTCCAGCGACGGCGTGATCAGCCCCGAAAGGCCAATCAAATCAGCATTCACTTCTTTGGCGGTACGGAGAATTTTTTCCGCAGGCACCATCACGCCGAGATCGACAATTTCATAGTTATTGCATTGCAGCACCACGCCAACGATATTTTTACCGATATCGTGCACATCGCCCTTCACGGTGGCGATCACCATCTTACCGTTGGTTTTACCCTGCTCTTTGCTGGCTTCAATAAACGGTTCGAGATACGCCACCGCCTGTTTCATGACGCGCGCCGATTTCACTACCTGCGGCAGGAACATTTTGCCTTCGCCAAACAGATCGCCAACCACATTCATGCCATCCATCAGCGGACCTTCAATCACTTCGATAGGGCGCGTAGCCTGTTGGCGGGCTTCTTCGGTGTCCTGTTCGATAAATTCGGTAATGCCTTTAACCAGCGAATATTCCAGACGTTTATTCACTTCCCATGAGCGCCACTCCGCCTGCTGGGCGTTGGCGGTGTCATCAGTTTTGCTGCCGCGATATTTCTCGGCAAGTTCCAGTAAACGCTCGGTGCCATCGTCGCGACGGTTGAGGATCACATCTTCTACCGCCTCGCGCAGCTCGGCAGGCAGATCGTCGTAAATGGCCAGTTGCCCAGCGTTGACGATCCCCATATCCATACCGTTACGGATGGCATAGTAGAGGAACACCGCGTGAATGGCTTCGCGCACCGGGTCGTTACCACGAAACGAGAACGACACGTTGGAGACGCCACCGGAGATCAGCGCGTGCGGCAGTTCGCGTTTGATGTCTTCACACGCACCAATAAAATCCTGCGCGTAGTTGTTGTGCTCTTCAATGCCAGTTGCGACCGCGAAGATGTTCGGGTCAAAGATGATATCTTCCGGCGGGAAGCCAACCTCTTCGGTGAGGATTTTGTACGCCCGACGGCAAATCTCGATTTTCCGCGCACGGGTATCGGCCTGCCCCTGTTCGTCAAAGGCCATCACCACTACCGCCGCGCCGTAGCGACGCAACAATTTCGCATGATGGATAAAGGCATCGACGCCCTCTTTCATCGAGATAGAGTTAACAATGCCTTTGCCCTGAATACATTTCAGACCTTTTTCAATGACCTCCCATTTTGAGGAGTCGATCATAATCGGTACGCGGGCGATATCCGGTTCACCCGCAATCAGATTGAGAAAACGCACCATCGCCGCTTCGGCGTCGAGCATCCCTTCATCCATGTTGATATCGATAATCTGCGCACCGTTTTCCACCTGTTGACGTGCTACATCCAGCGCTTCGTTGTACTTCTCTTCTTTGATCAGGCGTTTGAATTTGGCGGAACCAGTGACGTTGGTACGCTCACCGACGTTAACAAACAGGCTGTCGTCGCCAATATTCAGCGGCTCCAGGCCGGACAAACGGCAGGCGACGGGAATTTCCGGCAGTTTGCGCGGCGCTAATCCTTCCACTGCACGGCTCATCACTGCAATATGTTGCGGCGTGGTGCCGCAGCAACCACCGACGATATTGAGAAAGCCTGCTTCTGCCCATTCACGTATCTGTTTTGCCATCGTGTCGGCGTCGAGATCGTATTCACCAAAAGCGTTAGGCAGCCCGGCGTTCGGGTGCGCGGTGACGTAACATTCGGCAATACGCGACAGCTCCTGCACATACTGGCGCAGTTCATCTGGCCCCAGCGCACAGTTCAGGCCAAAAGTCAGCGCATCGGCGTGGCGCAATGAGTTATAAAATGCTTCGGTTGTCTGGCCGGAGAGCGTGCGCCCGGAGGCGTCGGTGATGGTGCCGGAGATCATAATCGGCAGCTCAACGCCCAGTGCTTCGAACTCCGTTTTCACCGCAAAGACCGCCGCTTTAGCGTTGAGGGTATCGAAGACGGTTTCAATCAGAATCAGGTCGACACCACCTTCGACCAATGCTTTGGTGGATTCGCGATAGGCTGTGACCAGTTGGTCAAAGGTGATATTGCGAAATGCCGGATCGTTTACATCTGGCGAAATAGACGCCGTGCGGTTGGTTGGGCCAAGAACACCGGCAACATAGCGCGGTTTCTCCGGCGTGCGCGCGGTCCACTCGTCAGCACAGGCACGTGCCAGTTTCGCCGCCGCAAAGTTGATTTCCGCCGACAGGGATTCCATCTGGTAATCCGCCATCGCAATAGTCGTAGAGTTGAAGGTGTTGGTTTCGATGATATCCGCGCCCGCTTCAAAGTAAGCGTTGTGGATTGCGGAGATCACATCCGGCTTGCTCAACACCAGCAGGTCGTTGTTACCTTTGAGGTCGCACGGCCAGTCGGCAAAACGCTCGCCGCGAAAATCAGCTTCGCTCAGACGATAACTCTGGATCATGGTGCCCATACCGCCGTCCAGCACCAGAATTCGTTCATTTAACTGCGCACGCAGTTGTTCAACTTTGCTGCTCACACTTGCTCCCGACACGCTCAACCCAGATTTAATAAAAATTCAACAAACCATACTGGCATAAACGCATCAGTGGTAAAAGCGACCACCAGGCAACATGAGATTTGTTCAACTTGTACTCATCGGAGCAGTGCGACAACTATTGCAATAACCAGAGATAAAAATGAAAATAATTTCCATGATACAGAAAAAGGAGTCTGTTATGGTCACCCCCATTCCTGCAAAACGCGGCAGAAAACCTACCGTTGCCACCGCCCCCGCGACTGGACAGGTTCAGTCTTTAACGCGTGGCCTGAAATTACTGGAGTGGATTGCCGAATCCAATGGCAGTGTGGCGTTGACCGAATTAGCACAGCAAGCGGGCTTACCCAACTCGACCACTCATCGATTGCTGACCACTATGCAACAATTGGGCTTTGTCCGTCAGGTTGGCGAACTGGGCCACTGGGCGGTAGGCGCACATGCTTTCATGGTGGGTAGTAGCTTTCTCCAGAGCCGTAATTTGTTAGCCATTGTCCACCCTATTCTGCGTAATTTAATGGAAGAGTCTGGCGAAACAGTAAACATGGCGGTTCTTGATCAGAGCGATTACGAAGCCATTATTATCGATCAGGTGCAGTGTACCCACTTGATGCGTATGTCCGCCCCTATTGGCGGTAAATTGCCAATGCACGCTTCTGGTGTGGGTAAAGCCTTTTTGGCCCAACTAAGTGAAGACCAGGTGACGAAGTTACTGCACCGTAAAGGCTTACATGCCTATACCCACGCGACGCTGGTCTCGCCAGTCCATCTGAAGGACGATCTCGCCCAGACGCGTAAACGTGGCTATTCATTTGACGATGAAGAACATGCACTTGGACTGCGTTGCCTCGCGGCGTGTATTTTCGATGAACATCGCGAACCATTTGCCGCAATTTCGATTTCCGGGCCGATTTCACGTATAACCGACGACCGCGTGACCGAGTTTGGCGCGATGGTGATTAAAGCGGCGAAGGAAGTGACGCTGGCGTACGGTGGTATGCGGTAACTTTTCGCCACTGATTTATACAAACCGCACGCTAAATCGCTGCCTGCGTCGGTACGCATAAACATCTTCCACATGCCCTTCACGGATGCGCTTTTGTAGCGCACGCCAGTAGTCGGCGTGAAACAAATCGGCGTGCATCTCTTCGAATAGCGGACCAATGCGCGGATCGGCGCATAGCCAGTGGCGGAACTCTTCCGGGAAAACATCGCCCGATGAGACGCTGTACCACGGTTCGCTGGCAAGTTCGTCTTCCGGGTAGCGCGGCGGCGGTATGTCACGGAAATTCACTTCCGTCATGTAGCAAATTTCATCGTAATCATAAAACACCACACGACCATGACGAGTAACGCCAAAGTTTTTAAACAGCATGTCACCTGGGAAAATGTTGGCGGCAGCAAGCTGGCGAATGGCGTTGCCGTACTCTTCAATGGCATCACGCAGCTGCTGGCCTTCTACTTGTTCCAGCCAGATATTGAGCGGCACCATCCGCCGTTCGATGTAAAGATGGCGAATCACAATCTGTTCGCCGAGATCGGTGATTTTTTCCGCTGCTTCCTGGAGCAGTAATTCCATTAATGCCGGAGCGATTTGTCGCTTCTCCAGCACAAAGTTTTCAAATTCCTGGGTGTCCGCCATTCGCCCCACGCGATCGTGCTCTTTCACCAGTTGATAGCAGGCGCGAACATGAGCGGCTGACATCTCTTTCTGCGGCGCGAACTTGTCTTTAATCACTTTAAATACCCGGTCAAAGCCCGGCAGCGTAAACACCAGCATCACCATTCCACGAATACCCGGCGCTTCAATGAGCTGCTCATGACAGCCCTGTAAATAAACGAGATATTCACGGTAACTTTCGGTTTTGGCGTGCTTCTGGCAGCCGATAGCCATATACAGTTCTGCGGTCGTTTTGCCCGGCAGAATTTCCCGTAACCACTCAACCAGCGCACCAGGCAGCGGTGCATAAACCATAAAATAGGAGCGCGCGAAGCCAAAGACAATGCTCGCTTCGGCGGTGGTCGTCAGGCAGGTATCAATAAACAGCTCGCCGTCGTCCGTCTGATGGATCGGCAGCAAAAATGGCAATGTGCCGGAAGGCGTGATCAGTTTGCCCACCAGCCAGGCAGCTTTATTGCGATAAAACAGTTCGTTCGCCACCTGTAAATGGCTTTCCGCGAGGTTGTCTGTCCCCAACATTTCTGTCAGATGGCGAATGATGTAATGAATGTCACGGCTTTTATTTTGCCAGCGTAGACGCAGCGGCAGATCGCTGATAACGCGCATTAGCAGAGATTCCCAGCCGTGATCGGGATAAAAGTCTTTTGCCAGCGGGCGCGGAATAGTACGAAAGCAGCGCTCTGGCTGGGAACTAAAGATAAAAAGCCGCTCGGGAGTAAGCGAACGGTGATCAAATAACCGACAGTACACGGAGTTAAAAAAGCTCTCCGCAATCTCGAAGCGCGGGTACTCAGGCAACAGCCGTGTGTAGTGCTCTTTGACGCGCAGTAAAAATGCCGCGTCCGTGCTTTTGCCGTTGGTGATACAGCGCAGTTGCTCCACGACCAGCCCCACGTGATGATCGTAAAGATGGATGCGGTTTTTCATCGCCTGCTGGACAGCATGCCAGTCGGCTTGTTCGAAACGCTGCTGTGCCCCGGAAGTCACTTCGAGGAATCGACCATACTGAGCGTCGAAGCCTTGCAAAATGGTTTGTGCAATCAGTAATTCCAGGCCACGCGACATTAGGTGCCCTCATCGGAAACAGAGAATTGTCGGATGCGGCGTAAACGCCTTATCCGACCTACATTTGGCAGCAGTTGTAGGCCTGATAAGACGCGCCAGCGTCGGCATCAGGCGTTGATTGCCGGATGCGGCGTGAACGCCTTATCCGGCCTACGCTCGGCAACGGCTGTTGGCCTGATAAGACGCGCCAGCGTCGCATCCGGCGTTGATTGCCGGATTCGGCGTAAACGCCTTATCCGGCCTACATTCGGCAACGGCTGTTGGCCTGATAAGACGCGACAGCGTCGGCATCAGGCGTTGATTGCCGGATGCAGCGTGAACGCCTTATCCGGCCTACGCTCGGCAACGGCTGTAGGCCTGATAAGACACGCCTGCGTCGCATCAGGCGTTGATTGCCGGATGCGGCGTGAACGCCTTATCCGGCCTACGTTCGGCAACGGCTGTAGGCCTGATAAGACGCGACAGCGTCGCATCAGGCGTTGATTGCCGGATGCGGCGTAAACGCCTTATCCGGCCTACGTTCGGCAACGGCTGTAGGTTGCTTAGAACTGCGACTCTTCGGTGGAGCCGGTCAGCGCAGTAACTGAAGACGTGCCGCCCTGAATAATGGTCGTCACTTTATCGAAGTAACCTGTACCCACTTCCTGCTGGTGAGATACGAAGGTATAGCCATCTTTCGCAGCGGCGAATTCCGGTTGCTGGACTTTCTCAACGTAATGCTTCATGCCCTCGCCCTGGGCATAGGCGTTTGCCAGGTCGAACATGTTGAACCACATGCTGTGGATACCCGCCAGGGTGATGAACTGGAACTTGTAACCCATATCCGACAACTGCTGCTGGAAGCTGGCAATAGTTTTGTCGTCGAGGTTTTTCTGCCAGTTGAAGGACGGCGAGCAGTTATAAGCCAGCAGTTTGCCTGGATATTTCGCGTGGATAGCTTGTGCAAAGCGACGCGCCAGTTCCAGATCCGGCGTAGAGGTTTCACACCAAACCAGGTCAGCATACGGCGCATACGCCAGGCCACGGCTGATTGCTTGCTCAATGCCTGCATGAGTACGGAAGAAGCCTTCGTTGGTGCGCTCGCCGGTAATAAATTCGCTGTCATACGGATCGCAATCGGAGGTGATCAAATCCGCCGCATCAGCATCGGTACGTGCAACCAGCAGAGTTGGAACGCCTGTCACGTCAGCGGCCAGACGCGCAGCAACCAGTTTCTGAATAGCTTCCTGAGTGGGCACCAAAACTTTGCCGCCCATGTGACCGCATTTCTTCACTGACGCCAGCTGATCTTCGAAGTGAACTGCCGCTGCACCGGCTTCAATCATCGCTTTCATCAGTTCAAAGGCATTTAGTACACCGCCAAAACCGGCCTCCGCATCGGCGACGATCGGCAGGAAGTAATCGACATAGCGCGGATCGCCAGGCTCAATACCGGAAGACCACTGGATCTGATCGGCACGGCGGAAAGTGTTGTTGATCCTTTCCACTACTGCTGGCACTGAGTTCGCCGGATACAACGACTGGTCAGGGTACATACTGGCCGCGAGGTTAGCGTCCGCCGCTACCTGCCAGCCAGACAGATAGACCGCTTCAATACCCGCTTTCGCCTGTTGCAACGCCTGACCGCCAGTCAGTGCACCGAGGCTGTTTATATAACCTTTTTTCGATTCACCGTGCAGCAGTCGCCACATTTTCGCCGCGCCCAGTTGCGCCAGCGTGCATTCTGGATTGACCGAACCGCGTAATTTCACCACATCCTCCGCGCTATACGGGCGGGTAATGCCTTCCCAGCGCGGTTGAGTCCACTCTTTCTGTAATTCTTCGATTTGTTGTGTACGGGTTTTCATGTGCAGATGCTCCATAGTTATGTGGTGGTTTACGCTAACAGGCGGTAGCCTGGCAGGGTCAGGAAATCAATTAACTCATCAGATGTGGTGATCTGTTCCATCAGGCGTGCGGCATCCTCGAAGCGTCCGTTATTGAAACGTTGTTCGCCCAATTCACTGGCAATCACTTTCATCTCTTCCGCAAGCATCTGGCGGAACAGAGCTTTAGTCACCGGTTTGCCATTGCTCAACGTTTTTCGATGATGGATCCACTGCCAGATAGAGGTACGCGAGATTTCAGCCGTCGCTGCATCTTCCATCAGGCCATAAATCGGCACGCAGCCGTTGCCGGAAATCCACGCTTCGATGTACTGCACAGCCACGCGAATATTGGCGCGCATCCCTTCTTCGGTGCGTTCACCGTCACAAGGTGCCAGCAGTTGATCGGCTGTAATCGGGGCGTCTTGTTCGCGCATCACCTTAAGCTGGTTTTTACGGGAGCCGAGAATGTCGTTGAATACCGCCATTGCCGTGTCCGCAAGGCCTGGATGTGCGATCCATGTGCCATCGTGACCGTTATTGGCTTCCAGCGATTTATCCGCTTTCACTTTGTTGAGCACCTGGTTATTGCGCTCTTCATCTTTGCTCGGAATAAACGCCGCCATGCCGCCCATCGCAAAAGCACCACGTTTATGGCAGGTTTTAATCAACAGGCGTGAGTAAGCATTCAGGAAGGGTTTTTCCATCGTCACTGCCTGTCTGTCTGGCAGGACGCGATCGGGATAGTTTTTCAATGTCTTGATATAGCTGAAGATGTAATCCCAGCGACCACAGTTCAGACCGACAATATGGTCGCGCAGCGCGTGAAGGATTTCGTCCATCTGGAACACGGCGGGCAGCGTTTCAATCAGCAACGTCGCCTTGATGGTGCCGCGCGGTAGGTTAAAGCGATCTTCGGCATAGCTGAAAACGTCGCTCCACCATGCCGCTTCCTGCCAGGACTGGGTTTTTGGCAGATAGAAATAGGGACCGCTGCCCTTTGCCAGTAAGGCCTGGTAGTTGTGGAAGAAATAGAGCGCAAAATCAAACAGGCTGCCAGGAGTCGCTTCGCCGCGCCAGATGACATGTTTTTCCGGCAAGTGCAGACCGCGTACCCGACAAATCAAAACCGCTGGATTGGGCTTGAGCTGATAAATTTTGCCTGCTTCATTGGTGTAACTGATGGTGCCGTTAACCGCATCGCGCAGGTTAATTTGCCCGTCGATCACTTTGTTCCAGTCCGGGGCCAGTGAATCTTCGAAATCGGCCATAAAGACTTTCACATTGGCGTTCAGTGCGTTGATCACCATCTTGCGCTCAACGGGCCCGGTAATCTCTACGCGGCGGTCTTGTAAGTCCGCAGGAATCCCGCGAATTTTCCAGCCGCTTTCACGAATGGAAGCTGTTTCCGAAATGAAATCAGGCAACGTTCCGTTATCGATATCCTGCTGCTGCTGAATGCGCGCTGCCAGAAGTTTATTGCGTTGTGGCGTAAAATGCGTCACCAGCTCAGTCAGAAATTCTACCGCTTCGGCAGTAAGAATTTGCTTCTCCTGCTCGCCATACGGCCTTGTGAAAGCCAGTTCATCGGTTGTTGTTGCCTGTTCAGTCATCGTGCAGCTCCCCGTCATGGATCCGAAAACTTCCCCACTGTGAACGAAGGATCGTTGTGCGCTTTTCGTTCAGCACAACTAAGACTACTCATTTAAAATGCAAAATCAAAAACAATTTCCATTTTAAACAAAAATATAACTTAACCTATTGATAACAACACAAATAAAATTTATTTACTTGGTGAGGTGTATTTCGGAAATAAAAAAGCACCCGAAGGTGCCCGAGATAAGGTGCTGAATCGCTTAACGATCGACTATCACAGAAGATTAATCCAGCGTTGGATTCATGTGCCGTAGATCATATGGCGTGATCTGGTAGACGTAATAGTTGAGCCAGTTGGTAAACAGCAAATTACCATGACTACGCCAGCTTGCTCGCGGTGTATTTTGCGGATCATTGTGCGGGAAATAGTTATACGGTACATCCGGGTCTAGCCCGGCTTCCACATCGCGGAAATATTCCTGCGCCAGAGTTTGCGCATCATATTCGGGATGGCCCGTCACAAAGGCTATACGCTTATCTTTGCTGGCGAACAGGTAGGCGTCTCCTTGTTCCGTCTCCGCCAGAATTTCCAGATCGGTGTAATCACGAATCAACGCTGCTGGAAAGTCAGCGTAGCGCGAATGCGGTGCCAGGAATGAATCATCAAAGCCACGCGTCAGGAGCGCATGAGGATGGAGAATGTGATGCTCATAAACGCCAGAGAGTTTGTCAGTACGGGTTTGTTTAGGAATGCCGTAGAGGATATTGAGCGCAGCTTGTACCGCCCAACAGACAAAAAGTGTTGAGGTGACGTGATCTTTCGACCATTCCAGCACCTGTTTGATCTGCGGCCAGTATGCGACGTCATTAAACTCTACCAGCCCCAGCGGCGCGCCGGTGACTATCAAGCCGTCAAAGTTCTGTTCCTGTATGTCTTCAAAGTTGCAGTAGAAGTTGTTCAGATGCTCTGCGGGCGTGTTGCGCGATTCACGGGAATCAATGCGTAACAGTTGGATATCAACCTGCAAAGGCGAGTTTGAAAGCAGGCGCAGAAACTGATTTTCAGTTTCGATCTTCTTCGGCATCAGGTTAAGGATAAGCACCTTTAGCGGACGAATTTCCTGACCAGACGCGCGAGAAGTTGTCATCACAAAGACGTTTTCTTCACGCAAGAAATTGACGGCGGGTAGCTCGTCCGGCACACGAATCGGCATAACCTGATTACCTCACTACATACGCTTATACGTTTAGACATCCAGATAGCTGAAGATAACCAGAAAATTTGCCAATGTCGAGCCTGCGCGTTGAAGGTGAGAAAGTTTCAAGGAAAAGACTACGTTAGAATATAAGAATGACTAAAAGGAGAGAAAATGGTTATTAATATTCGCCGCTCACGGCATGAGGAAGGGGAGGAACTCGTTGCGATTTGGTGTCGTTCTGTCGATGCCACTCACGATTTTTTATCCGCAGAGTATCGGGCCGAGCTGGAAGAGCTGGTGCATTCCTTTCTGCCGGAAGCACCGTTGTGGGTCGCGGTTAATGAGCGGGATCAGCCGGTTGGGTTTATGTTGCTAAGTGGGCAGCATGTGGATGCGCTGTTTATCGATCCTGATGTGCGCGGCTGCGGTGTGGGTCGGATGTTGGTCGAGCACGCACTCTCAATGGTTTCGGAACTGACAACCAATGTTAATGAGCAAAATGAGCAGGCGGTTGGGTTCTATAAGAAGATGGGTTTTAAGGTTACAGGGCGCTCTGAGGTGGACGATTTGGAGAAACCGTATCCGTTGCTGAATCTGGCGTATGTGAGGGAATGATGCGAAGTATGGCCCTGC
>NZ_BBMY01000102.1 GCF_000759775.1 Escherichia albertii NBRC 107761 = DSM 17582 | reverse complement strand
TGGACGGGGAAACGTTGGGCATACCTTGCCGTTGTTCTCGACCTGTTTGCAAGGAAACCGGTAGGTTGGGCAATGTCGTTCTCTCCGGACAGCAGACTGACCATCAAAGCGCTGAAAATGGCCTGGGAAATCCGCAGTAAACCAGCCGGGGTAATGTTCCACAGCGATCAGGGCAGCCACTATACAAGCAGGCAGTTCCGGCAGTTACTGTGGCGTTACCAGATCAAACAGAGTCTGAGTCGACGAGGAAATTGCTGGGATAACAGCCCGATGGAGCGCTTCTTCAGGAGTCTGAAAAACGAGTGGATACCGGTGACGGGTTACATGAACTTCAGCGATGCTGCCCATGAAATAACGGACTATATCGTTGGGTATTACAACGCGCTCAGGCCGCACGAATATAACGGTGGGTTGCCACCAAATGAATCGGAAAACCGATACTGGAAAAACTCTAAAGCGGTGGCCAGTTTTTGTTGACCACTACATAGTGAGTCGTCAGTAAAAATGCAGGGAAGCGAATCTGTGTATCAGCCAGTTCATCGGCCTGTGAGAAGCTCAGTTCCTCGTCGCCCTCATACCCTAAATCAAGTGCCAGCCTCTGCCACTCCTGAACCGCCTGCTGTTCTTTAAGAAAGATTTCATGGGCGGAGTCAATCTGCTTCCGGTATGTTGTTTGCTCGCACTCAGCGGAATTGAGTAGCACATCAATATTACGTTCGATAGTTTCAGGATCAGACCACTGATTTCCTGCAATCAGCGCGCCTAATTTATCTTCGAGAAACAGCTGTATTTGGAACTGTCGCTTACTACGAACCGCCGGGAGCCAGGAAAATAATGAATAGATCAGTGATTCACCGGCGCGATATTTTTTCCATTCCGTTTTAGCACTCTTCAGTAGAGTGACTTTTTGTTCTTGTCCGGAAAGTAATTTATTTAAATTATCGAGATATTGCTCAATGTCGTTAGCAATAAGCTCACGCGCAGCCCGTACCTGGCTTAACGTTTGCCATGTTGCGTTCAGTCTTATCAGTTGCTCGGATTTTGCTGCCAACTGACCATGCAGGAGTTCAATGACCTTTTCAGGGGATGAACACTCTTTTTCAGGAAAAGCTGCCTTAGCTTTCTCCAGATAAAACAGCAGAGCATCCTCTACATACTCTTTTGACTCAACCTGGTTGAAGAAATCTTCAGTTTGATATTTTTTGGCTGCCTCAGCTTTACGACTGCTTGAGGGAAAATAAGCGCCGAAGCTTTTCAGCTCTGGCAACCATCGCCCGGCCATCACACCTGAACCTTGCGAAAAGTCTTTCCCGAATGCCTCAATAATGTTCGTTACAGCCTGGTTATTCGTTGAAGTCGCGATAATAACCGGAGGCTCAGATTTTTCGAGAGCCGCTCTGGCCCACTGCGTGGCGATGATAGAAAGCACCAGCGTGGTTTTTCCGGTTCCCGGAGGGCCATTAACAGCAAGGATATCGCCATGTCTTGCATCCAGAAAATGGCTTAAGGCATCGCGCTGAGCCTTTGCCAGCGGAAACTTATCTCCGGAGTGTCCAAGCCTGTCGCTGAATTTTGCTCCTGGGGCCAGCAAAGACTCTGCAGCATGAACCTCTCGCGAGGCGAAGCGATTGAAGAGCGGCACATCCTTCTTGCAAACAAGCAGGTGATCATAAAGCGAAAGGATATGGAAACTGGCACCGCCAGATTGCGCCGTTTTAACAATATAACCGTGCTCAGCGAGTTCATATTGCTCAGGATTTTTAATCCAGTCGCCGGCAACGTTCTTCAGCAGCCTTTCTGAATCATCCAGATATTGACACCACTCCTGCTGCAAGGCTGCATATCGTGCTTCCCGTTCTTCATCCGTTTCGGCAGTCTTATCAACACTGTCATCAAAGTCGATAGAGAACGAGGTATGGATTGTCTTGTATTTGTCATACTGCCCAATCTCACCAATCGAAAATGCTCCTTTTGGCAAAGGTTCAAGCAGGTCTCTGGGAATGGAGGTCGCTGGCGTCGGATATAAAAAACCCTCACGGCTTAGCAAGGCTGGCGTCACTATCGGGGTAACAATATCAGGCGCACCTGCAGAACGGTCCTTACCATGCTGCAGTAACCGGAAATAAACTTTTGGGCGCAAGATGACATCGACCGTTTCGACATCGTCTTTTTCTCCCTTAAAAAATTTACTGACAATCGCTTCGTCAAGACGTCCCGCTGCTATCCCATGCCAGTGAGTGAAATTTTTGGCGTCTTTCCGTTCAAAACTGCCCTTTCCTGACTCAGCATCCGCAAGCGAGTTGCGCCAGTATGAGGTAAACCCTAAAGCATTTTCATCCATTACCAGTCCTGTGACTCAATGAAATCCATTGATTTATCGAATATAAAACCACCATATGGACAACTATTGTCCATATTGAAAAAGTTGGATACAATGTTTTGTTTATAATTCGGTATAAAATGTACTGGTTGTACAAGGTTCAGAACACAAGCACATTCAACAGTACGTCAGGACTATTGATTTCATAACAGTGAATACATTTTTACCGTTTATAATGACTGCCTGTGTTGGACGAGGATACCAGAACAGCCGAAAACACCGGGGGTTATTACCTGCTCTCATGGAAACCAGATATTCCTGGTGCTAATCACAGTCATAAATAGCCTGAAGAACGTGACGAAGGGACTTTAATGGAAGCCGGAGTAACTTGTCAGAACATCAATCTTCGTCATCATTTTCAAAGAAAAATAATTAGTTAAAGCAGTCCGGGCAATCAGCCCGGACTGCTTACTATTTTAATGGATTGTTAATCTTTGCATATTCAAACGGACTGATACCCTTCTCCCGGTTCGCATCCAGAAAATCGGCCCACCATTGTAACATCAGTCGCCGTTCTTCCAGATGTTCTGCTTTATGGATATACGCGGCCCTCACTGAATTACGTTCCATGTGGCTCATCTGACGTTCCACTGCATCACGAGACCACAAACCCGACTCTATCAATGAACTACAGGCCATCGTCCTAAAACCATGCCCGCATACTTCCGTTTTCGTGTCATAGCCCATCACTCGTAAAGCCTTATTCACCGTGTTCTCACTCATAGGCTTATGCGGATCGTGATCACCCACAAAGATCAGCTCTCGATTCCCACTCAAACCTTTGATCTTTTCCAGAATAGCCAGCGCCTGACGAGACAAAGGCACAATATGAGTCGTCCGCATCTTCGAACCACGATGAGAATACTTAACGCCTTCCAGCGGTTCACGTTCACCAGGAATTGTCCACATAGCCGTTTCAAAATCCACTTCAGACCAGCGAGCAAAGCGCTGCTCGCTTGAGCGGATGAAAACCAACAAAGTCAGTTCAACCGCCAGTCGGGTTAACGGTCTACCAGAGTAGTGATCAATGCGGAGAAGTAATTCAGGTATACGGTTAAGCTCCAGAGCCGCACGGTGCTTTCTTTTCGCCGTAGCAATCGCACCGGCAATCTCTTGCGCAGGGTTATAGTCGATTAAACCACTCTGCACAGCAAATCGCATAATAGAGGTAGTACGCTGCTGTAAACGGGCGGCAACTTCGAGCCGCCCGGATGACTCGACGGCTTTGATGGGGATAAGCAGATCCCGTGTCTTCAATTCAGCAATGTTCCGCTTACCAATGGCTGAAAAGAGATTATCTTCCAGGCTTTTCAATACACGAGCACTGTGCGACTCAGACCACTTTTGATTGCTGACATGCCAGTCTCTGGCAACCACTTCAAAAGTTATCGCCTCTTGCTCCTGCTCTACCTTAACGGCTTTCCTGTTTTCACTGGGATCGACGCCATTAGCTAACAGCTTACGGGCCTCATCCCGGCGTGCCCGTGCATCCGCCAACGACACTTCAGGGTATTTCCCCAGCGCCAGCATCTTTTCTTTTCCAGCAAAGCGATAACGTAGCCGCCAATATTTAGAACCATTAGGATGAACCAGCAAAACCATGCCTTCACCGTCAGTAAGTTTATAGGCTTTAGCTTCAGGCTTTGCCGAACGAACTTTCACATCACTCAGAGCCATGATGAGTATCCTTTCAAGGGTTCTGTGCGGGTACAAACATTATCGAACCGGGATATACCCGCAGATGTACCCACATCAGTAAGTTGATGTAGATTGAATCAGGTTGACTTAGGTTAAGTGAAAAAGCGAGGAAAGCCTTGCGGATACTGGATCTCAGGCACAAAAAAAGACGTCCGTTGACGTCTATTGATGCTTCGATGGTGCCGAAGGCCGGACTCGAACCGGCACGTATTTCTACGGTTGATTTTGAATCAACTGCGTCTACCGATTTCGCCACTTCGGCACTGAAGAGGTATGCGGAAAACGCTGTGAATTATACCTGTCACGCGCCACCATGCAAGCGCCAGCTTGCACCTGCCTTGCTAAGTGCTGAAAATTTCAGCATTGTCTTCGGCGATGTGTAATCTTTATCACACTCCAGGCGCCCCGCCCGACCATACTCTACACTTCCCTGACAACACCAGAGAAGGACAAAACCATGTCGATGATAAAAAGCTATGCCGCAAAAGAGGCTGGCGGCGAACTGGAAGTTTATGAATACGATCCCGGTGAACTGAAGCCACAAGATGTCGAAGTGCAGGTGGATTACTGCGGGATTTGCCATTCCGATCTGTCGATGATCGATAACGAATGGGGATTTTCACAATACCCGTTGGTTGCCGGGCATGAGGTGATTGGGCGCGTGGTTGCATTAGGTAGCGCCGCGCAAAATAAAGGCTTGCAGATTGGTCAGCGAGTCGGGGTTGGCTGGACGGCGCGTAGCTGTGGTCACTGTGATGCCTGTATTAGCGGCAATCAGATCAACTGCGAGCAAGGCGTGGTGCCGACGATTATGAATCACGGCGGCTTTGCCGAGAAGTTGCGTGCGGACTGGCAATGGGTGATTCCGCTGCCGGAAAATATCGATATCGAGTCAGCCGGGCCGCTGTTGTGCGGTGGCATCACGGTCTTTAAACCGCTGTTAATGCACCATATTACCGCCACCAGCCGCGTCGGGGTGATTGGCATTGGCGGGCTGGGGCATATCGCCATTAAGCTTTTGCACGCGATGGGATGTGAGGTGACCGCCTTTAGTTCAAACCCAGCAAAAGAGCAGGAAGTGCTGGCAATGGGCGCTGATAAAGTAGTGAACAGCCGCGATCCTCAGGCACTGAAAGCTCTGGCGGGTCAGTTCGATCTCATTATCAACACCGTCAATGTTAGCCTCGACTGGCAGCCTTATTTTGAGGCGCTGACCTATGGCGGCAATTTTCACACGGTCGGTGCGGTGCTGACGCCGCTGTCTGTTCCGGCCTTTACATTGATTGTAGGCGATCGCAGTGTCTCAGGTTCAGCTACCGGCACGCCTTACGAACTGCGTAAGCTGATGCGCTTCGCCGCCCGCAGTAAGGTTGCGCCAACCATCGAACTGTTCCCGATGTCAAAAATTAACGATGCCATACAGCATGTACGCGACGGTAAGGCACGTTATCGGGTGGTGTTGAAAGCCGACTTCTAATCCCTTTGCCGGGTGTCTGCCGCCCGGCGATAAAATCTCTTTGGAAGGCGTCTCGCAATCTGCTGAATTTACCGGTGAAGAGTGCACAGCCGTTGCCTATACTCCAGGCAGGAAACTGGAGGAAATCTCATGAGCGCCCCCCTGTTAATTGCCCGCACGCCGGACACAGAACTATTTTTACTGCCGGGTATGGCTAACCGTCACGGGCTGATTACTGGCGCAACGGGGACGGGCAAAACCGTTACGCTGCAAAAACTGGCGGAGTCACTGTCGGAAATCGGTGTTCCGGTGTTTATGGCCGATGTGAAAGGTGATTTAACGGGAGTAGCGGAGGAAGGTACATCTTCGGAAAAACTGCTCGCAAGGCTGAAAAATATCGGCGTCAATAACTGGCAACCGCATGCCAATCCGGTGGTGGTGTGGGATATCTTTGGCGAGAAAGGCCATCCGGTACGCGCGACGGTCTCGGATCTGGGGCCGCTATTGCTGGCGCGGCTATTAAATCTCAACGATGTGCAATCCGGCGTGCTGAATATTATCTTCCGCATTGCCGACGATCAGGGATTGTTGCTGCTCGACTTTAAAGATCTGCGGGCAATTACTCAGTACATCGGCGATAACGCCAAATCCTTCCAGAATCAGTATGGGAATATCAGTAGCGCATCGATTGGCGCAATCCAGCGCAGGCTGCTGTCGCTGGAACAGCAAGGCGCCGCGCACTTCTTTGGCGAGCCGATGCTGGACATCAAAGACTGGATACGTACCGATGCCAACGGAAAAGGGGTCATCAATATCCTCAGCGCAGAAAAGCTTTATCAGATGCCGAAACTGTACGCCACCAGTCTGCTATGGACGCTCTCGGAGTTGTATGAGCAACTACCGGAAGCGGGCGATCTGGAGAAACCGAAACTGGTGTTTTTCTTCGATGAAGCACACCTGCTGTTTAACGATGCTCCGCAGGTGCTGCTGGATAAGATTGAGCAAGTGATACGACTTATCCGCTCGAAAGGCGTAGGCGTCTGGTTCGTCTCGCAAAATCCGTCCGATATTCCTGATAATGTACTTGGGCAGTTGGGAAACCGTGTTCAGCACGCCCTTCGCGCTTTTACGCCGAAAGATCAAAAAGCAGTGAAAGCGGCGGCGCAAACAATGCGTGCCAATCCGGCATTTGATACCGAAAAGGCGATTCAGGAGCTGGGGACCGGCGAGGCATTAATCTCGCTTCTGGATGCAAAAGGGAGTCCGTCGGTGGTAGAGCGGGCGATGGTGATTGCGCCATGTTCGCGGATGGGACCAGTGACGGAAGATGAGCGAAATGACCTGATTAACCACTCTCCGGTGTATGGCAAGTATGAAGATGGCGTGGATCGGGAATCCGCGTATGAGATGCTGCAAAAAGGCGTGCAGGCGAATACCGGGCAGCAAAATAATCCTCCTGCCAAAGGGAAAGAAATGGCAGTGGATAACGGTATTCTTAGTGGATTAAAAGATATTTTATTTGGCACGACCGGGCCGCGCGGCGGGAAGAAAGACGGTGTGGTACAAACGATGGCAAAAAGCGCCGCCCGCCAGGTGACAAATCAGATTGTGCGCGGTGTGCTGGGGAGTTTGCTCGGGGGGAGAAAAAGGTAAGCCAAGTGCGTTTTGCCTTTGCCTGATGCGACGCTGACGCCTCTTATCAGGCCTACGCCACTGCAATATATTAAATTTGCATGTTTTTGTGAGCTGGACAAGGCGTTCACGCCGCATTCGGCATGAACAAATCGCACTTTGCTAACAATAATAAAGGGAGCTTTCGCTCCCTTTATTCGGTCATCTGTTTACGATTTTCTCATTAACAGCCACAGGCTGATTACGAAGAAGCTGGCACTTGGTAGCAATGCGCCGATGATCGGCGGAATACCGTAAACCAGCGTTAGTGGGCCAAAGATCTGGTCCAGTACGTAGAACACGAAGCCAAAGCTGATACCGGTGACCACACGCACGCCCATCGGTACGCTACGCAGTGGGCCGAAAATGAACGACAGCGCCATCAGCATCATCACCGCCACAGAAAGCGGCTGGAATATTTTGCTCCACATGTTGAGCTGATAACGCCCGGCGTCCTGGCCGCTAGATTTCAGATACTTCACATAGTTGTGCAAACCGCTGATAGAGAGTGCATCCGGGTCCAGAGCCACCACGCCCAGTTTGTCTGGCGTGAGATTAGTTTTCCAGGTGCCGCTCACAGTCTGCGAACCAGTTATCTGTTTTGGATTAGTCAGATCAGATTCATCAACCTGCGACAGGCGCCAGACTTTATGCTCGGGATCAAACTTCGCAGAGGCAGCATAGCGTACTGATTGCAAACGACGATTTTCGTTAAAGGCATAAATACTGATACCGCCTAACTCTTCATCGCCTTTTACCCGCTCGATATAAACAAAATTGTTACCATCTTTCGCCCATAAACCTTGCTGAGTAGAGAGCAACGAGCCGCCGTACATTGCCTGCGCACGGTAATTACGCGCCATCTGTTCACCCTGCGGCGCGATCCACTCACCCATCGCCATCGTCAGCAATACCAGTGGAATAGCGGTTTTCATTACCGACAGCGCCACCTGCATACGAGTAAAACCAGAAGCCTGCATCACCACCAGTTCACTACGTTGAGCCAACATCCCCAACCCGAGCAACGCGCCTAGCAAAGCCGCCATCGGAAAGAAGATTTGTACATCTTTCGGCACGCTAAGCAGGGTATACATCCCGGCGCCTAATGCGTCGTAGCTCCCCTGCCCGGCTTTTTTCAACTGATCGACAAACTTGATAATGCCGGAGAGCGACACCAGCATGAACAGCATCATCATGATGGTGGTGAAAATGGTTTTACCGATATAGCGGTCAAGTACGCCAAAAGCTTGCATCACACCGCTCCTTTACGCGAAAAACTGGCGCGCAGACGGCGGACCGGCACCGTATCCCAAAGGTTCAGAACAATCGCCAGCACCAGATAAATCAGGTTAACAGTCCACATCCACAGCGTCGGGTCCAGCTTGCCCTTACCGCCGTTAGATTTCAGAGACGTTTGGATCAGGAAGAACAGCAGATACAGCAACATCGCTGGCAGCATTGACAGGACACGCCCCTGACGCGGATTAACCACACTCAGCGGCACAACCATCAGCGCCATCATAAATACATTAAATATCAACGTGATGCGCCAGTTCAGCTCCGCGCGAGCACGCGTAGTATCGGTGTTCCACAGCGTGCGCATGTCCATCTGGTCGGTATCGTTTGGATCCAGCGCCACCGCCTGGTGGCCAATGATTGCCTGATAATCCTGAAAGTCCGTAATGCGGAAATCACGCAGTAGCGCGGTTCCTTCGAAACGCGTTCCCTGATTGAGGGTAACGACCTGGGAACCATCGCGCAGTTGGGTTAAATGCCCGGAATCTGCCACTACCACAGAAGGGCGTGCATTGCCTTTTGGACGAATTTGCGCGAGGAACACATCTTTGAAATTGCTGCCGTCAACGCTTTCAATAAACAGTACCGAACTACCGTTAGTCGCCTGCTGGAATTGCCCTTGCGCCAGCGCCGCCATACCCGGGTTAGCTTTCGCTTCCGCCAGAACTTCGTCCTGATGGCGCGATGACCACGGCCCGGCCCACATAACGTTAACCGCCGCAACAATCGCTGTGAACACTGCGAGGATCATCGCCGCTTTCACCAGAACCGCTTTGCTTAGGCCGCAGGCATGCATTACCGTAATTTCACTTTCGGTATACAGTTTGCCCAACGTCATCAATAGCCCGAGAAACAGGCTTAGTGGCAGGATAAGCTGCGCCATTTCCGGCACGCCCAGTCCGAGAAGGGAGAGCACCAGATTCGCTGGAATATCGCCGTCAACCGCTGCGCCGAGGATCCTCACTAACTTTTGACAGAAGAAGATCAAAAGCAAGATGAAGAGTATCGCCAGCTGGCTTTTGAGCGTCTCCCGTACCAGATATCTTATGATTATCACTTTAAATACGCCCGTAAAAACTCGTCTTTTGCAGGATTTTAGCTTGTTTCATGGCTTAAACGTCATTTATTCTCTTGAGTCGTCGAAATCGTCGCTAAGATAATTATACTCAACGGAATCACCTCTCAGATTTTGTTCTGACGTGCCAATGCCGTAATAACGTTAAGATTAACACGAAGTCATCGCAACAGCGGACATGAGTTACGAAAGCTTGCAATTCTATCTGTAGCCACCGCCGTTGTCTTTAAGATTCAGGAGCGTAGTGCATGGAGTTTAGTGTAAAAAGCGGTAGCCCGGAGAAACAGCGGAGTGCCTGCATCGTCGTGGGCGTCTTCGAACCACGTCGCCTTTCTCCGATTGCAGAACAGCTCGATAAAATCAGCGATGGGTACATCAGCGCCCTGCTACGTCGGGGCGAACTGGAAGGAAAACCGGGGCAGACATTGTTGCTGCACCATGTGCCAAACGTACTTTCCGAGCGCATCCTCCTTATTGGTTGCGGCAAAGAACGTGAGCTGGATGAGCGTCAGTACAAGCAGGTTATTCAGAAAACCATTAATACGCTGAATGATACTGGCTCAATGGAAGCGGTCTGCTTTCTGACTGAACTGCACGTTAAAGGCCGTAACAACTACTGGAAAGTGCGTCAGGCTGTCGAGACGGCAAAAGAGACGCTCTACAGTTTCGATCAGTTGAAAACCAACAAGAGCGAGCCGCGTCGTCCGCTGCGTAAAATGGTGTTCAACGTGCCGACCCGCCGTGAGCTGACCAGCGGCGAGCGCGCGATCCAACACGGTCTGGCGATTGCGGCAGGCATTAAAGCTGCGAAAGATCTCGGCAATATGCCGCCGAATATCTGTAACGCCGCCTACCTCGCCTCTCAGGCGCGCCAGTTGGCTGACAGCTACAGTAAGAATGTCATTACCCGTGTTATCGGCGAGCAGCAGATGAAAGAGCTGGGAATGCACTCTTATCTGGCGGTCGGTCAGGGCTCGCAAAACGAATCGCTGATGTCGGTTATTGAGTACAAGGGCAACGCGTCGGAAGATGCGCGCCCGATTGTGCTGGTGGGTAAAGGTTTAACCTTCGACTCTGGCGGTATCTCTATCAAGCCTTCAGAAGGCATGGATGAGATGAAGTACGATATGTGCGGTGCGGCAGCGGTTTACGGCGTGATGCGCATGGTCGCGGAGCTGCAACTGCCGATTAACGTTATCGGCGTACTGGCAGGCTGCGAAAATATGCCTGGCGGGCGTGCCTATCGTCCGGGCGATGTGTTAACCACCATGTCCGGTCAAACCGTAGAAGTGCTAAACACCGACGCCGAAGGCCGCCTGGTACTGTGCGACGTGTTAACCTATGTTGAGCGTTTTGAGCCGGAAGCGGTGATTGACGTCGCAACATTGACTGGCGCTTGCGTTATCGCGCTGGGCCATCACATCACAGGTCTGATGGCAAACCATAACCCGCTGGCCCATGAGCTGATTGCCGCGTCTGAACAATCCGGTGACCGCGCATGGCGTTTACCACTGGGTGATGAGTATCAGGAGCAACTGGAGTCCAATTTTGCCGATATGGCGAATATTGGCGGACGTCCAGGCGGGGCGATTACCGCGGGTTGTTTCCTGTCGCGCTTTACCCGTAAGTACAACTGGGCGCACCTGGATATCGCCGGAACCGCCTGGCGTTCTGGCAAGGCAAAAGGCGCAACCGGTCGTCCGGTAGCGTTGCTGGCACAGTTCCTGCTAAACCGCGCCGGATTTAACGGCGAAGAGTAATTGCATCAGGCATTGTTATTGTCGGATGCGGCGTAAACGCCTTGTCCGGCCTACACAGCACTGAACTCGTAGGCCTGATAAGACGCGATAGCGTCGCATCAGGCATTGTTGTTATTGCCGGATGCGGCGTAAACGCCTTATCCGACCTACACAGCACTGAACTCGTAAGCCTGATAAGACGCGATAGCGTCGCATCAGGCATTGTTGTTATTGTCGGATGCGGCATAAACGCCTTATCCGACCTACACAGCACTGAACTCGTAGGCCTGATAAGACGCGACAGCGTCGCATCAGGCAATACGGTGTTTACCTGATGTGTATTTAAATCCACCACAAGAAGCCCCATATATGAAAAACGCAACGTTCTACCTTCTGGACAATGACACCACCGTCGATGGCTTAAGCGCCGTTGAGCAGTTGGTGTGTGAAATTGCCGCAGAACGTTGGCGCAGTGGTAAGCGCGTACTCATCGCCTGTGAAGATGAAAAGCAGGCTTACAGACTGGATGAAGCCCTGTGGGCGCGTCCGGCAGAAAGCTTTGTTCCGCATAATTTAGCGGGAGAAGGACCGCGCGGCGGTGCGCCGGTGGAGATCGCCTGGCCGCAAAAGCGCAGCAGCAGCCCGCGCGATATATTGATTAGTCTGCGAACAAGCTTTGCAGATTTTGCCACCGCTTTCACAGAAGTGGTAGACTTCGTTCCTTATGAAGATTCTCTGAAACAACTGGCGCGCGAACGCTATAAAGCCTACCGCGTGGCTGGTTTCAACCTGAATACGGCAACCTGGAAATAATGGAAAAGACATATAACCCACAAGATATCGAACAGCCGCTTTACGAGCACTGGGAAAAGCAGGGCTACTTTAAGCCTAATGGCGATGAAAGCCAGGAAAGTTTCTGCATCATGATCCCGCCGCCGAACGTCACCGGCAGTTTGCATATGGGTCACGCCTTCCAGCAAACCATCATGGATACCATGATCCGCTATCAGCGCATGCAGGGTAAAAACACCCTGTGGCAGGTCGGTACTGACCACGCCGGGATCGCTACCCAGATGGTCGTTGAGCGCAAGATTGCCGCAGAAGAAGGTAAAACCCGTCACGACTACGGCCGCGAAGCTTTCATCGACAAAATCTGGGAATGGAAAGCGGAATCCGGCGGCACCATTACCCGTCAGATGCGCCGTCTCGGCAACTCCGTCGACTGGGAGCGTGAACGCTTCACCATGGACGAAGGCCTGTCCAATGCGGTGAAAGAAGTTTTCGTTCGTCTGTATAAAGAAGACCTGATTTACCGTGGCAAGCGCCTGGTAAACTGGGACCCGAAACTGCGTACCGCTATCTCCGACCTTGAAGTGGAAAACCGCGAATCGAAAGGTTCGATGTGGCACATCCGCTATCCGCTGGCTGACGGCGCGAAAACCGCAGACGGTAAAGATTATCTGGTGGTTGCGACCACCCGCCCGGAAACCCTGCTGGGCGATACCGGCGTGGCCGTTAACCCGGAAGATCCGCGTTACAAAGATCTGATTGGCAAATATGTCATTCTGCCGCTGGTTAACCGCCGTATTCCGATCGTTGGCGATGAACACGCCGACATGGAAAAAGGCACCGGCTGCGTGAAGATCACTCCGGCGCACGACTTTAACGACTATGAAGTCGGTAAGCGTCATAGCCTGCCAATGATCAACATTCTGACCTTTGACGGTGATATCCGTGAAAGCGCTCAGGTGTTCGATACCAAAGGTAATGAATCCGACGTTTATTCCAGCGAGATCCCGGCTGAATTCCAGAAACTGGAGCGTTTTGCTGCACGTAAAGCAGTCGTTGCTGCGGTTGACGCGCTCGGCCTGCTGGAAGAAATTAAACCGCACGACCTGACCGTTCCTTATGGCGACCGTGGCGGCGTGGTTATCGAACCGATGCTGACCGACCAGTGGTACGTGCGTGCCGATGTACTGGCGAAACCGGCAGTTGAAGCGGTTGAGAACGGCGACATTCAGTTCGTACCGAAGCAGTACGAAAACATGTATTTCTCCTGGATGCGCGATATTCAGGACTGGTGTATCTCTCGTCAGCTATGGTGGGGTCACCGTATCCCGGCATGGTATGACGAAGCGGGTAATGTTTATGTTGGCCGCAACGAAGACGAAGTGCGTAAAGAAAATAACCTCGGTGCCGACGTTGCCCTGCGTCAGGATGAAGACGTTCTCGACACCTGGTTCTCCTCTGCGCTGTGGACTTTCTCCACGCTCGGCTGGCCGGAAAACACCGACGCCCTGCGTCAGTTCCACCCAACCAGCGTGATGGTATCCGGCTTCGACATCATCTTCTTCTGGATTGCCCGCATGATCATGATGACCATGCACTTCATCAAAGATGAAAATGGCAAGCCGCAGGTGCCGTTCCACACCGTTTACATGACCGGTCTGATTCGTGACGACGAAGGCCAGAAGATGTCTAAATCCAAGGGTAACGTTATCGACCCGCTGGATATGGTTGACGGTATTTCGCTGCCAGAACTGCTGGAAAAACGTACCGGCAATATGATGCAGCCGCAGCTGGCGGACAAAATCCGTAAGCGCACCGAGAAGCAGTTCCCGAACGGCATTGAGCCGCACGGTACTGACGCTCTGCGCTTCACCCTGGCGGCGCTGGCTTCTACCGGTCGTGACATCAACTGGGATATGAAGCGCCTGGAAGGTTACCGTAACTTCTGTAACAAGCTGTGGAACGCCAGCCGCTTTGTACTGATGAACACTGAAGGTCAGGATTGCGGCTTCAACGGCGGCGAAATGACGCTGTCGCTGGCGGACCGCTGGATTCTGGCGGAGTTCAACCAGACTATCAAAGCGTACCGCGAAGCGCTGGACAGCTTCCGCTTCGATATAGCCGCAGGCATTCTGTATGAATTCACCTGGAACCAATTCTGTGACTGGTATCTGGAGCTGACCAAGCCGGTAATGAACGGTGGCACCGAAGACGAACTGCGCGGTACTCGCCATACGCTGGTGACCGTGCTGGAAGGTCTGCTGCGCCTCGCGCATCCGATCATTCCGTTCATCACCGAAACCATCTGGCAGCGTGTGAAAGTGCTTTGCGGCATCACTGCTGACACCATCATGCTGCAACCGTTCCCTCAGTACGATGCGTCTCAGGTTGATGAAGCGGCACTGGCTGACACCGAGTGGCTGAAGCAGGCGATCGTTGCGGTACGTAATATTCGCGCGGAAATGAACATCGCCCCGGGTAAACCGCTGGAGCTGCTGTTGCGTGGTTGCAGCGCGGATGCAGAGCGTCGTGTAAACGAAAACCGTGGCTTCCTGCAAACGCTGGCTCGCCTGGAAAGCATCACCGTGCTGTCTGCCGATGACAAAGGTCCGGTTTCCGTTACTAAGATCGTCGACGGCGCAGAACTGCTAATCCCGATGGCGGGTCTCATCAACAAAGAAGATGAGCTGGCACGTCTGGCGAAAGAAGTGGCGAAGATTGAAGGTGAAATCAGCCGCATCGAGAACAAGTTGGCGAATGAAGGCTTTGTGTCCCGCGCGCCGGAAGCAGTTATCGCGAAAGAGCGTGAAAAGCTGGAAGGCTATGCGGAAGCAAAAGCGAAACTGATTGAGCAGCAGGCAGTTATCGCCGCGCTGTAATATTCACTATACAAACGAAGGCCGGAGCATGCTCCGGCCTTTTTATTTAAATAAACGGAACATACAGCATAATACCGCGAGATATCCACATTAACGGACCGCTATCCTGCGGTTTGTCATCATTGGTTAACTCCAGCGAATCAAGGTCACCTTGAACGTGGGTATTGTTGGCAATCCAGCTAACCATCCACATTTTTAGCCAGGGATAAGCCAGGCCACAGGTGACTGAGGAACCTATTAATACAGCAAACATGCGCAGAAGTATACCGAACGTGGTAATGGACGAATGAAAACGGATTGTTCCATTTGCCAGCGCCAGATTATTCAGAAACAGATTGCGTAACGTGGCATAGAGATAACTGGCAAAAACAAGAATCGCGACGAAATAAAGGAAATAGGAAGCCATGATCTGCGAGTAATATTGCATAATGAGCTCGCCACCTGCATCAGTTCGTCCCAACATGCTCATCATCATTAACTGCTGGAATACTGGCGCAATCATAATACCGATCACAACAATGAACGGAACCAGGGTTAATATTGCAAGCATACATCCTTTAACACAATCTTTGACGCTTACCTTAATGGAAAATTGATGAACGCCAAATTTTGAGTTATTACCTAACAATGGCATCCATTTACTATAGGTAACACCATGAATAACGCCCAGCCCGACGACAGAAAGTAAACTTAACATCACTAAGTTAAAGAATAATCCTCCTATCGATGTCGTTACTTGCGCAATAAGATACAGAATGAACCAAAAAGCTAACGCCAACAGAACAGGCAGCCCTAACATAACCCACCATGCACGGAGCATAGAGCAGTTAAAGCCAAAGCGAATGCCATTTAGTGAGGTCATGTTCGCCTGATACTGCAGACTCTTTACTGCCATACATGGAATACCGCAGATCAAGAGCGCAAACAGGAGCCCCCCCAGCGCAAAGTGTTGACTTGAAAAACAAAAAACACTTAGAAAATAAACCACCATAAGGAATAAAAAACTAATAAAAATAGCACCTCCAGTACCCTTATAACTAAAGGATTGCCCCTTGAGCATCACGTGTTGATAAATATAACGACGGCATTTCACCAATGCCCATGGCCCATAGATACCCAGAGTAATAATTGTCAGTAAAAAATTCACAAGACAAATAAGAAAATACTCACCACCTTTACCGGTGAATACAAATGAGTGACGAGAGTTATCTTTCCCGATGGTTACATCATTCATGAATCATATCCCTAAAATAAATTCCATTCATATAGATAATAATTCCAGCACTGTAGTACTGGTCTGTCTAGAATACGCTTTCTTAAAGAGATCTATGCTTAATATTTTCTGATTTATCTTCTTCTTGCACCACATAAGTTAGGGTGGTATTAAAGTGAGCTATAAATCATACATTTTAAATTGAGCTATGCTATGAATGTCGTCATTTCGCCCACACTCCGTTTACGCAAACTTACTGCTGCCGATAATGCAGCCATCGCCAGCGTCATCCGCCAGGTTTCTGCAGAGTATGGCCTTACCGCTGATAAAGGCTACACCGTCGCCGATCCGAATCTCGACGAGTTGTATCAAATGTATAGCCTGCCAGGTCACGCTTATTGGGTGGTTGAACATGATGGTCAAGTTGCAGGCGGTGGTGGAATTGCGCCACTAACGGGTAGTGAATCGGACATTTGCGAACTGCAAAAAATGTATTTTCTTCCAGACATTCGCGGTAAAGGGTTGGCGAAAAAACTGGCTTTAATGGCGATGGAGCAGGCGCGAGAAATGGGCTTCAAACGCTGCTATCTGGAAACAACAGCTTTTCTGACAGACGCTATTGCTCTGTATGAACATTTAGGTTTTCAACATATCGACTACGCGCTTGGCTGTACGGGCCATGTGGATTGTGAAGTGCGGATGCTGCGCGAACTCTAAAAAATGCCCGCCAGTTCATACTATCGGGCATCCGATCAATAACAATGTACTTTTTGTGTATGCCGGATGCGGCGTGAACGTCTTATCCGGCATACAAATTCAATAGATTGCAGGAACCTCGTAGACCTGATAAGCGTAGCGCATCAGGTAATTTTGCATTTGTCGTCAACGCTTAATTAGTGGCGGACGCCGTCATCATCTTCGTCGACAAAATCGTCATCGTCGCCGTCTTCACCATCAGGATCTTCAAAGTAAGTCCCCCAACCGTCGTACTCAACGTCGAATTTCTCCGCCAGTGTCATCAGTTGCTCAACCTGAGCGTCAATCAGCTCGGCATTCAACGCACACTCGCTGAGAATGTCACAGCAAATCACGATATCGCCATCTTCTACTTCCAGTTCTTCTGGATCGGTCACTTCATAACCCAGTTTAAATGCTTCAACCGCGGCTTTTTCCAGTGTTTCCAGATCGTCTGCGGAAAGGTGGTGCTCAATGGTATATAGCGCGTCTGGATCGCTACCATCTTCCAGTAATTCTTCGATAATCAAACGCGTTTCTTCACGTTGTTCTTCCAGTTGTTCTTCCAGTTGTTCCGGGTTTGCCATGGCTCATTCCTCTTAATGTCCTGCCGATACTCTTATTGTCACACACCACTGACATTGCCTCCACCTTTGTGACAAAGATTTATGCTTTAGATTTGCAAATGAATAATAATACATATAAAGTGAATTTTAATTCACTACGACGTCAGCCACAGGAGGGACCTATGTCCGGGTTTTATCATAAGCATTTCCTGAAATTACTTGATTTCACGCCAGCGGAACTCAATAGCCTGCTCCAGTTAGCCGCGAAACTGAAAGCTGATAAGAAAAACGGCAAAGAAGAAGCCAAACTCACGGGTAAAAATATCGCGCTCATCTTCGAAAAAGACTCGACCCGTACTCGATGCTCTTTCGAAGTTGCCGCATATGATCAGGGCGCACGCGTCACTTACCTCGGCCCAAGCGGCAGTCAGATTGGTCATAAAGAATCGATTAAGGATACCGCCCGCGTACTTGGTCGGATGTATGACGGTATTCAGTATCGCGGCTATGGTCAGGAGATTGTCGAAACGCTGGCGGAATATGCAGGTGTGCCAGTCTGGAACGGTCTGACCAATGAGTTTCACCCAACACAGCTTCTGGCGGATCTGCTGACCATGCAGGAGCATTTACCGGGTAAAGCGTTTAATGAAATGACGCTGGTCTATACCGGAGATGCGCGTAATAACATGGGCAACTCAATGCTGGAAGCGGCGGCGCTGACTGGCCTGGATCTGCGGCTGGTCGCCCCGCAAGCGTGCTGGCCGGAAGCCTCACTGGTTACCGAATGCCGCGCGCTGGCACAGAAACATGGCGGAAATATCACCCTGACGGAAGATGTTGCGGCAGGCGTTAAAGATGCCGACTTTATCTACACGGATGTGTGGGTGTCGATGGGAGAAGCGAAAGAGAAATGGGCTGAACGCATCGCGTTACTGCGTGATTATCAAGTGAATAGCAAGATGCTGCAGCTCACCGGTAACCCGCAGGTTAAATTTCTGCACTGCCTGCCCGCCTTTCATGACGCTCAAACGACGCAGGGCAAAAAGATGGCTGAAGAATTTGGTCTGCATGGTGGAATGGAAGTCACTGATGAAGTTTTTGAATCTGCCGCCAGTATTGTCTTTGATCAGGCGGAA
>NZ_BBMY01000103.1 GCF_000759775.1 Escherichia albertii NBRC 107761 = DSM 17582 | reverse complement strand
CACCCATATTTACATCGGTTTAGGGGCCACGGGTCAGTCTGCCGGAGAAAACGCACGAATCACGTCGTGGTCTATCTTCTCATATTCACCTGACAACTCCGCGCTTAACCTGGCCATAAACTCAACCAAAAAACGGGCGTTATGCTGCGCCAGCATTTTGCCTTTTGCCGTTTGCATCGTCAGCGGTAATTTCAACAGCTTGGTCTGGAAATGATCCAGCGCATAGCGTTTATCGTCGAGCGAACGATACTGCGCAAATGGATCTTCGCCATCAAACAGTTCCACGCCCAACGAACCAGAAACCGCAAACACCCGCGCCAGACCTATTGCGCCTAAGGCTTCCAGCCTGTCCGCATCCTGGACAATTTTGGCTTCCGCCGTTAAAGGCGCGATTTGTGCGCTGAAACTGTGCGCAGCAATAGCATGGCAAACGGCATCTATTTTCTCTGGCGGAAAATCGGCAAACTCATCACGCAGGATGCGACGCGTCTCCTCTGACGCCAGTATTGAGGAACGTTGACGCTGCGGATGATTTTTCGCCAGACTGACGATGTCATGAAAATAACACGCCGTTAAAATCACCAGCATATCTACAACTTCATCAGACGCCAGTTTCTGTGCCGTTGCCCAGACGCGGCGAAAATGACACAGATCGTGGGCGGCATCCTGGTGTTGATGATGGCGTTTCAACCAGGTTTCAAATTGTGTCTGCCAGTGATGTAAGTCCATATGCGCCCCGTTACAAATGAATCACAACCTTAGCAGTTTTTATTCATAGCGTCTGCTACGTACAGGCCGCGGGCGGGTATACCAGGCAATGCCGCCTAATAACGCCCCAACCAGGGCCATAAATAAAAAGCCCACTAACGCACCTAACAACTTCCCCGCAGTAGAGCCTAAATCACTTTCAAACCCCGAAACGGGCGCATCCGGGATTCGGCTCATCACCCAAACGTAACGTGCCATTGCCCAGACGAAATAGCCGCACCATGTATAGAAAGCCCATAAAGCCAGTTTGCCCCCAGGGCTACGAGAGAGTCTCTCTTCCATCGTTGTCGAAACGCGCTCCATTTGAGATACCCAAAATCACTCTTAGCTATTTTATGTGACAAATGTCACATTTTTCCATATCGGATGAGTCAGTCAAGTCTTACTCATTTTTTGAACAAATATATTATTCTTACCTGGGAGCAATAATTGCTGAAAAAACAAATGCGAGAGCATTTTCTTCATGGCTGAGATAAATTAATTTATTCTTCCATTGAATATATTCGCATTGAATACGATTATCTCTTTTTTGTTTTCTGTGTCATGATACTTACGTTATTAGCCTTTTATCGTCTTATTTCATTTTTTGGCCGGCATGATGCCGGCTTTTTTTATGCTTTTATTAATGTGCGCCAGATCACATCTGGTCTTCATTGCAAATAACATTGACATGGCCTATCAATTCAAGAAAACAATAACACACTGATATAATTATATAATCACGCTGAATAATTGTATCTATAACCTATACGCGTGAATTATATTAAATAAAATAGAAACATTTTGAAATCTTTTAAATACATTTGTTACATGTAATCTTTAAAATAAAATGAACTTCATAGAATAGTATCCAAATGTGCTTTTTATTGGATAACGGCACTTATTGATATATTCATGAAGATTATAATCACAAGGGAATACATAATGAAAAGAAAAGTTCTGGCAATGCTGGTCCCGGCGTTATTAGTTGCTGGCGCAGCAAATGCGGCTGAAGTCTATAATAAAGATGGTAATAAACTGGATTTGTACGGAAAAGTAGATGGTCTGCACTACTTCTCTGATGATTCTGGTAGCGATGGCGACATGTCATATGCTCGTATTGGTTTCAAAGGCGAAACCCAAATCGCTGACCAGTTTACGGGTTACGGTCAGTGGGAATTCAACATTGGTGCAAACGGCCCTGAAAGTGATAAGGGCAATACTGCTACTCGTCTCGCATTTGCGGGTTTAGGTTTTGGTCAGAACGGTACCTTCGACTATGGTCGTAACTACGGTGTCGTTTATGACGTTGAAGCCTGGACCGATATGCTGCCAGAATTTGGTGGTGATACCTACGCTGGCGCCGACAATTTCATGAATGGTCGTGCTAACAACGTTGCTACCTATCGTAACAATGGTTTCTTTGGTCAGGTTGATGGTCTGAACTTCGCTCTGCAATATCAGGGTAACAATGAAAGCAGTGGTCCATTCGGCCAGGAAGGTTCTGGTAATGGTAAAGGACGTGGCATTACCAAAGAAAATGGCGACGGCTTCGGTATGTCCACTTCCTACGACTTTGACTTCGGTTTAAGTCTGGGTGCAGCTTATTCTAACTCAGACCGTACCGATAGGCAGGTCCATAAAGGTACCCATAATACTCGTGATGGCGACCGCTTCGATGCAACTGCTGGCGGTGAAACGGCTGAAGCATGGACCGTTGGTGCTAAATACGACGCTAATAACGTTTACTTAGCAACCATGTATGCTGAAACTCGTAACATGACTGGTTACGGTGATGCTGATGCTATTGCTAACAAAACTCAGAACTTTGAAGTTGTTGCACAGTACCAGTTCGACTTTGGTCTGCGCCCGTCCATCGCTTACCTGCAATCTAAAGGTAAGGATTTAGGCGGTGTAAGTAGTGATAACTACGATAGCAAGGGTAATCATCATTACGCCAACAAAAGTCTGGTTAAATACGTTGATATTGGCGCTACCTACTACTTCAACAAAAATATGTCCACCTATGTTGATTACAAAATCAACCTGCTGGACAACGACGATAATTTCTACAAAGAAAACGGCATCGCTACCGATGATATCGTAGCTGTAGGTTTAGTTTACCAGTTCTAATCAGCTAACGCGTTGCTAAACACGTTAATGAAAATTGTAATATGGCCTGGGTTCGTTTCTCATCGAACTCAGGCTTTTTTATCATCTCCAAATACCCAGCAATAGCAGCATTATTTTCTTAACGTACAATATCCACCACAACCGGAGAAATTATGAACTTAACGGGTTTCATACCCAAAGAAAACGTGTGCCATGATTCTCCCCATTTTTCCCCTTCTACTGCACCTCAATGCATCACATATCACAATTGAAGATTGCGCCACCGAAGAGTCAATCTCATCTTTTCTGAAAAATGAACTAAAATAAGCTGATACTACCTGAGATTATTTAATCTCGATAAGGAAAAATCAGTGTGTTCAATATTCATCATCAGTGCAACATCATCATTACATATTCACTGCCCTTACCTACCGCTTTCGATATATTGACTCCATTTTCCTTTCTGGTTAAAGATAGCGACCAGCTCAGTCGCGAATATAGTGACGAACTTACCAAAGTAACAATAAGGAATACACTATGACTGTTCAAACAAGTAAAAATCCACAGGTTGATATTGCTGAAGATAATGCATTCTTTCCTTCAGAATATTCGCTCAGCCAATATACCAGCCCAGTTTCTGATCTCGATGGCGTTGACTATCCAAAACCGTATAGCGGTAAGCACAAAATTCTGGTGATCGCCGCTGATGAACGCTATTTGCCGACTGATAACGGCAAACTCTTCTCAACGGGCAATCATCCGATTGAAACGTTGCTGCCGTTATATCATCTACATGCGGCGGGTTTCGAATTCGAAGTTGCGACCATTTCCGGCCTGATGACGAAGTTTGAATATTGGGCTATGCCGCACAAAGATGAAAAAGTGATGCCATTTTTTGAGCAACACAAATCTTTGTTCCGCAATCCGAAGAAATTAGCGGATGTTGTCGCCAGCCTGAACGCAGACAGCGAATATGCAGCGATCTTTGTTCCCGGTGGTCATGGTGCACTCATCGGTTTGCCAGAAAGTGAAGACGTAGCCGCCGCTCTGCAGTGGGCTATCGAAAATGATCGTTTTGTTATCTCCCTTTGCCATGGTCCGGCAGCTTTTCTGGCGCTTCGCCAGGGCGATAACCCACTGAACGGTTATTCCATTTGTGCATTCCCGGACGCTGCAGACAAACAAACGCCAGAAATTGGCTATATGCCAGGCCATCTGACCTGGTACTTCGGTGAAGAACTGAAGAAAATGGGAATGAACATCGTCAATGATGATATCACCGGACGGGTTCATAAAGACCGTAAACTTCTGACTGGCGACAGTCCTTTCGCAGCGAATGCGTTAGGTAAACTGGCTGCCCAGGAAATGTTGGCGGTTTACGCGGACTAATGCCCGTTACGTGTTAATTTAAGCGAATAATTAACCGCAGCACGTTAACGTTCAGAGCGTGACTGCGGTTTCATTTTAACTTCATATTTAGATATGAATAATGCTTGCCATAAGTTATTTTCTTTGCGGTAAAATAATTCGGAACACATTGTTGTTATTTATATAATGGTACGTAGCACTTCCGCCATGCAATTCAGCAATCGCTTTGACTAAAGATAGCCCAAGTCCATGACCTACGGAATGGCGCGAATTATCACCTCGCCAGAATCTGCGGAAGAGTTTTTCTGGTTCATTAATTCTGGCTCCATGGCTGGCGATATCAATATTGAGATAGCTATTTTCATCAAGAAAGCTTGCTATATAAATAAGTGATTTTTCTGGTGAATATCGAATAGCATTAACAATAAGATTCGATAACATTCGTTGTAGCAAAATTTTATCAGCATATATTTGCCGATCACAGTCAATCTTAAAATGAATATCTTTCTCGTCAGAAAGATACTCAAGATAATCGATTAGATTTTCAACTTCTCTTTTAAGAGAAAGTAATTCAAAATTAATCAAGACATTACTTTTCTGTGCCCTTGCCAGAAATAATATATTCTCTGTTAATCTGGAGATGTTTTCTAATTCCTCAATATTTCCGGCAATTGTTTTTTGGTATTCAGAAAGACTTCTCGTTTGACTGAGCGTTACCTGATTCTGACCAAGTAATGCATTAATTGGCGTTCTAAGTTCATGAGCAAGATCGTCAGCAAATTGGCTAAGTCGTTCAAAATCTTTTACTAACGCCTGATGCATCTTATTCAGCGCTTGCCCAAGAGGCTTAAGTTCACCAGGTAATGAACTGGTCTCAACAGGTTCACTGATATCGTTATAATTCATGTTTTCAGTTACACCGCACAACTTTTTTATGTCCCGCAATCCCGTTTTAATTAAAATCGGACTCAACACCGAACACAAGATAATGGTGACAACACAAATTATAATGCTGTTAATTTTATATTGTTCAAGCATGTTATGTCGTGCTGAGGCCAATTTAGCCACAGTAACCGTTAATGATGGCGTAACCTCATCAATATTAATTCGTAATGCATCTATCTCTGTATCGTTGATAATACTTCGATAAATACCAGCAATACTTATCGTCTCAGAAGCAGGTATGTTATTTAACATATCATTGTTAACATTTGTACGGTTAACTATTTTATTGATACCAGTACCATGGATGATCAATATATCCTGGCTAACATCCATCATCCGGTTAAAGTACACGGGCAATGTATCAGGATTTACGCCATCAATTAACAATTGCTTGATCTGCGCAGTCCGGTTAATCAATGTAGTATCGTCTCTCCATTTCAACTCACTCGCCAGACCGCTATAGAGGGTCCATACGATCCCAGAGCCAGCAACAGATAGCAATAATATAAAAAGCAAAGTTAAGCGGACTGTTATAGATAATCTTTTCATTATTTTTTTACCGCAACTAATGAATATCCCATCCCTCTGATCGTTGCAATTAACTTTTCATTAAAAGGATCATCAACCTTCGCGCGAAGTCTGCGAATGGCAACATCTACCGTATTGGTATCACTATCGAAATTAATCCCCCAGACTTCACTCGCAATAACTGTTCTGGGTATAATTTCGCCTGCTCTGGATGCCAATAGCCAAAGCAACTGAAACTCCTTACGCGTCAGAGTGATATTTACATTATCCCTGCTCACATTTTGACTTACTGAGTCCATTTTCAATCCACTGATTTCTAATGTTGAATTCAGAGCGTGATGTTGTCTCAATTGCGCCCTGACTCTTGCCAGTAACTCAGAAAATGAAAAAGGTTTCACCAGATAATCATTTGCTCCACTATCCAGTCCTCTGACTCTGTCATCAACAGAATCTCTTGCCGTCAGACAAATAACAGGGGTTTTCTTTGCCGTTCGTAAAGTTTGTAAGATCTGCCAGCCGTCCATTCCCGGGAGCATAATATCAAGAATGATCAGCGCATAATCATCCTTCAACGCAAGATATAACCCGTCCCGACCATCGGAAACAGCATCAATGACATATCCCGCTTCCGATAGCCCTTGTGTTACCCATTCCTGGGTTCTTTGATTATCTTCAATAAGTAGAATTTTCATGAAAATAATATGCCATAAGTCATATGTTATAGAAACCACCTACATCATTACAAAATTGTAATGTTTCTGTAAGGTAACTCCAGAACTTTTTCGTTATCTTCAAAGCTCTTTCACATGACAAGGATAT
Source organism: Escherichia albertii NBRC 107761 = DSM 17582 (assembly GCF_000759775.1). Classification (GTDB taxonomy): domain Bacteria; phylum Pseudomonadota; class Gammaproteobacteria; order Enterobacterales; family Enterobacteriaceae; genus Escherichia; species Escherichia albertii. The sequence continues at coordinate 12,035 of NZ_BBMY01000103.1, read as the reverse complement.
AAAAATGCTAAAACGTTATTTTCTACTATCAGTGGCAACTGCTGCATTTTCATTACCTTCTTTAACCTATGCCGCACAACAGAACATTCTTAGCGTGCATATTTTGAACCAGCAGACAGGAAAACCTGCTGCTGATGTGACTGTCACTCTTGAAAAGAAATCTGAAAATGGCTGGTTACAACTCAATTCAGCCAAAACGGATAACGATGGGCGAATTAAAGCGCTGTGGCCTGAACAGACTGCGGCGACGGGAGATTACCGTGTCGTATTTAAAACAGGAGAATATTTCAAGAAACAAAATCTTGAAAGTTTCTTCCCCGAAATCCCCGTTGAATTTCATATTAATAAAGTTAACGAACATTATCACGTGCCTTTGTTACTCAGCCAATATGGATATTCAACCTATCGTGGAAGTTAATACATAAATATAGAGATGCGGATTTCTGCTACTGTTAGGGAGAACTCTCCCTGACAGATTAACAGAGAAGAGATCCTGCTGGTAAACGACAAAACATTGTGATGGCTTATGAAAAATAATAAATTTCTAAAAGAATCTGATGTTACAGCCGAGTCGGTTTTCTTTATGCAACGTCGGCAGGTGTTAAAAGCACTGGGCATCAGCGCAGCAGCTCTTTCTTTGCCTGCGACAACTCACGCCGATCTGCTTAGCTGGTTTAAAGGGAATGATCGCCCGCCCGCTCCCGCCGGAAAGCCACTGAAGTTCAGTAAACCCGCCACCTGGCAAGTCAGTTTGCCACTAACACCGGAAGATAAAGTTTCCGGCTATAACAACTTCTATGAATTCGGGCTGGATAAAGCCGATCCCGCGGCCAATGCCGGTAGCCTGAAAACCGATCCGTGGACGCTGAAAATTAGCGGCGAAGTAGCCAAACCGTTAACCCTCGACCACGATGATTTAACTCGTCGTTTCCCGCTGGAAGAGCGAATTTACCGTATGCGCTGCGTGGAAGCATGGTCGATGGTAGTGCCGTGGATTGGTTTTCCGCTGCACAAATTGCTGGAACTGGCAGAACCCACCAGCAATGCGAAGTATGTCGCCTTCGAAACGATTTATGCGCCGGAACAGATGCCAGGCCAGCAGGACCGATTTATTGGCGGCGGTTTGAAATATCCTTATATAGAAGGATTGCGTCTCGACGAAGCGATGCATCCGCTCACACTGATGACCGTAGGTGTCTATGGCAAGGCGCTGCCGCCACAAAATGGAGCACCAGTGCGATTGATCGTACCGTGGAAATACGGCTTTAAAGGAATTAAATCAATCGTCAGTATCAAACTCACTCGTGAACGTCCACCAACCACCTGGAATCTGGCTGCACCTAATGAATACGGTTTTTATGCCAACGTTAATCCACATGTCGACCATCCTCGCTGGTCACAGGCTACCGAACGGTTTATTGGTTCAGGCGGCATCCTCGATGTACAGCGCCAGCCTACACTACTGTTTAATGGTTACGCTGATCAGGTGGCATCACTATATCGTGGTCTGAATTTGCGGGAGAATTTCTAAATGCGTCTGACTGCCAAACAGGTTACATGGTTAAAAATTTGCCTACATGCCGCCGGATTTTTGCCGATTGTCTGGCTGATATGGGCAGTCAATCATGGTGGATTAAGTGCCGATCCAGTAAAAGATATTCAGCATTTTACCGGTCTGACTGCACTGAAATTCTTACTTGCGACTTTATTGATCACACCATTGGCGCGCTACGCAAAGCAGCCGTTATTGATACGCACCCGCCGCCTGTTAGGCTTATGGTGCTTTGCCTGGGCGACACTGCACTTAACCAGTTACGCATTACTGGAGCTGGGCGTGGATAATCTGGCATTGTTCGGTCAGGAATTAATCACTCGCCCTTATTTAATGTTGGGGATTATCTGTTGGCTGATTTTGCTCGCTTTAGCGCTCACTTCGCCCCAGGTGATGCAGCGAAAACTGGGCAAACACTGGCAACAGTTGCATAACTTCGTCTATCTTGTCGCGATCCTGGCTCCCATACATTATCTGTGGTCAGTAAAGATTATTTCACCGCAACCGCTCATCTACGCCGGGCTGGCTTTTCTACTTTTAGCCTTACGTTATAGGAGATTATTTTCTCTATTCAACAAGTTACGGAAGATGTTTTACAACAAAGCTGCTATATAATTTATTTTATATCAATAAGATAAATTATATGCCTGAGTAATCTAACCACCGTTTTCTTAAGAGTTGTTGCATTTTGCTTTATGTTACAATATAACATAACAAACCCAACAACTCAGGAGAAAACTGTTTTGGCGACTCGTCTTCATAAACTTGCTATTGCTTTAGGCGTATTTATTGTCAGCAGCCCTGTCTTTTCGCATGACCATCATTCACACGGAACCCCTTTAACAGAGGTCGAGCAAAAAGCGGCTGAAGGTGTTTTTGATGACGCCAATGTGAAAAACAGAACGCTCAGTGACTGGGATGGTGTCTGGCAATCTGTTTATCCTTTATTGCAAAATGGCAAACTTGACCCCGTCTTTCAGAAGAAAGCTGATGCAGATAAAAGCAAAACGGTTGCTGAAATAAAAGATTACTATCATAAAGGCTATGCGACAGACATCGAGATGATTGGTATTGAGGACGGTATTATTGAATTTCATAAAAATAATAAAACGACTTCCTGTAAATATGATTACAATGGATACAAAATACTCACCTATAAATCAGGCAAGAAAGGCGTTCGCTACTTATTTGAATGTAAAGATCCTGAAAGCAAGGCTCCTAAGTACATTCAATTTAGTGATCATATAATTGCACCGCGCAAATCATCTCATTTTCATATTTTCATGGGTAACGATTCACAACAATCTTTATTGAATGAAATGGAAAACTGGCCAACGTATTACCCATATCAGCTGAGTACTGATGAAGTGGTCCATGAAATGATATCTCATTGATTCATATTAACGCTGAGCCCAGATATTAAACAGATCTGGCTCAAAGTATTTTCACGATAATTTCCTCTCAAAATAAAACAGAAGCAAGTGCAGGCACATTCATATTTGTGACGTGCCTGCGTTTTATTATGTAAACAACGTCAAACCAAGAAATAAGATGGATATCAGGTACATAAAATCTGCGATGGCGGCGGAACAGCGCAAAAGCCGTCAGGAACAAGTAATCTGGTATGGTCATATTTATCAAAAGTACAGGCTAATTTAGAGTATTTAAACCTTTTGTTTAGTTCATAGCCTGCTTCCCACAGTATCACAAGCCTCCCACCAGAGGCCTTCCCTACCGGAATCACAGAAGCAATATTTAAAGCAATAACTGGCAGAGAAAACGGCTACGCAACTGCAAGGTTATGCTCGCCCCTTCTGCACAATCCACCAGCTAATCAAGTGCTGGATATCACAGTATCGAACAGAAAACCGTGACGCTCTAAGCCTACAAGAATATTCTACGAGTGTTCTGTTAAGGACAAACAAGACAGGAAGCAATGAGGTAAATCGTTGATAAATTGGCGGAGAGAGAGGGATTTGAACCCTCGGTAGAGTTGCCCCTACTCCGGTTTTCGAGACCGGTCCGTTCAGCCGCTCCGGCATCTCTCCGTCCAGATGGTTGCCATGATGCCAGGAAATTTGGCATTTTAACAGCCCCTGTCCGTGCAATTTTGTTCAAGTGACGAGTTTGCGAGCAAAACGATGATTAAGTGGCCCTGGAAAGTACAAGAAACAGCACATCAAGACGCACGTATCTGGGATGAAGCCCTGGCTATTCCCCTTTTGACGTCTCTGTCTGAGCAGGAGCAAAGCAAATTAGTCCTCCTTGCTGAACGTTTTTTGCAACAAAAACGACTGGTACCTTTACAAGGATTCGAACTTGATACCTTAAAAAGCCATCGGATCGCGCTGCTTTTCTGTCTGCCTATTCTGGAACTGGGTTTTGAGTGGCTTGATGGATTTCACGAAATTTTAATTTATCCCGCGCCATTTGTAGTCGATGATGAGTGGGAAGATGATATAGGGCTTGTACATAGTCAGCGTATCGTTCAGTCGGGGCAAAGCTGGCAGCAAGGTCCAATTGTTCTGAACTGGCTTGATATACAAGACTCTTTCGATGCCTCCGGGTTTAACCTGATTATTCATGAAGTTGCTCATAAGCTAGATATTCGAAATGGTGACCGTGCCAGCGGCGTACCATTTATCCCTTTACGTGAAGTGGCTGGTTGGGAACATGATCTTCATGCTGCGATGGATAATATCCAGGAAGAAATTGATTTAGTTGGAGAAAACGCCTCCAGTATTGACGCCTATGCCGCCAGCGATCCGGCAGAGTGTTTTGCGGTGCTTTCCGAGTACTTCTTTAGCGCCCCGGAATTATTTGCCCCGCGCTTCCCGTTGTTGTGGCAGCGTTTTTGCCAATTTTATCATCAGAATCCTTTGCAAAGGCTGCGCGATGCGAAAGAACGCGACCAACATTCAACATCAAATGTTCATTAATTATCACTTTTGCAGGTTATTTAACCACTTGAAATAGCATACGAAATTTAGTGTTGACAGTCACTGTGACACTAAGTAATATGCGCCTCGTTCACACGATTCCTCTGTAGTTCAGTCGGTAGAACGGCGGACTGTTAATCCGTATGTCACTGGTTCGAGTCCAGTCAGAGGAGCCAAATTCTAAAAAACCTGCTTTTATAGCAGGTTTTTTTGCTTTATATCTGGTAATCAAATTCTATTTCATTACTTTCCATAACCTGTCGCTTAATATCCTCTATTGAAAGTCCAGCGTTACACAGCTCCAGAAAGCACCAGACATAGTTGCGTTGAAGTTGTCCTCGTTTCAGGCCCAGCCAGACTGTGTTGGCATCAAAAAGATGCCGGGTATCAAGTCTGATAAGTGTTCGTTCTTCATGTTCACCGCTGGATTGTTCAGCCACCAGGCCGATCCCTAATCCCAGCGCAACGTAAGTTTTGATAATATCTGAATCTTGTGCACTCAAAACAATATCGGGCAGTAAACCTTTCCTCATAAATGCTTCATCAATACGAGAACGCCCCGTAACTCCCTGCCGATATGTGATTAGCGGCCACTTCGCTATCTCCACCAGTGTTAACGGCACGACATAAGCTAGAGGGTGCTGTGGAGGTACAAGCAAATTATGGTGCCAACAAAACCAGGGAAATGCGGCCAGTTGTGGATCATTGCTCAAACGTTCACTGGCTATTCCAATATCAGCACCGCCATTTTGTAATAATGCTACAATTTCTTGTGGTGTCCCCTGAATCAATTCCAACCGCACTTCGGGGAATAATTCACGAAAAGCTTTAATAACATCCGGCAAACTATAGCGTGCCAGGGTATGTGTGGTAGCAATCGTCAGTACGCCAGCCGTATCATCGGTAAAAAGATCGGCAAGTCGACGGATATTAGTGGCTTCGCTTAATATTCGTTCTGCAATAACTAATAATGCCTTCCCCGGCGCAGTCATACCGAGAAATCGTTTCCCCCGACGAATGAATATTTCAATGCCCAGCTCATCTTCCAGTTCCCGAATATGTCGACTTACCCCTGACTGTGAAGTGTAGAGTATATTGGCAACTTCTGTCAGATTGTAATCCTGACGGGCAGCCTCGCAAATGATTTTTAATTGCTGGAAATTCACAGTTTACTCCGGGCATGTAAGACATTCTGCTATTGTTAAAGTCTGTACCCCGGTAAAACAAATAATAAAAACCAGCATCTTATTCCTTACAGGTATAACGTGTAGCCGATAAGTTGCTACAGCCATATCAAGCTGGCCATCAAAGAGTTTCTCATTGAGCACTACGCGACTATTTTCATGTAAATAACGACATCTGGAAACTCAGCGCGTACGGACTGGTAATAAAGATATACTGATTAGTGAAGCCGCTGTTACTGGAGCAAGGTCAATCGATACCTAACCGCTTAACGTCTGACCAGCATTATTTACCGCCAACCGTGCCAGTTCACACTGCCGTAAAATTGTCCGGGCGTGAGTGTAGAGAATTTTCCCCGCTTCAGTTGGCGTTACGCCGCGTTTGGTGCGAATAAACAGTTGTTGATCCAGTTCACCTTCCAGCGTCGCAATCTGCTGACTAAGTGCAGGCTGCGCAATATGCAATACTTCGGCGGCCTGGGTGAGGCTACCAATATCCACGATTCTCACAAAGTATTTCAAGCGTCTGAAGTTCATCTTGCCTCCGGTTTCTACTATCGACTCCTGTGTCGACCTTATGTAAAACCAGTCTGCAAGATACTTGCCAGTTTAAACCCTATGCTGATAGAAGCCGTAATCATATGTTAAATAAGAGATTATGATTGTTTATACGTTTAGGCTTCTTATTAAGCAAAATGCCTGATGCCCCAACAAGGGACGCCCTGCACCAGAATGAAACATCTGGAAGAATGATCAAAACCCCATCAGCTTGATGAATTTGCCAGCAAACGAACAAACAAATGCATTTCCCCCTTTGACAACGCCGATTAGCGCCGTTAATATGCGCCCCGTTCACACGATTCCTCTGTAGTTCAGTCGGTAGAACGGCGGACTGTTAATCCGTATGTCACTGGTTCGAGTCCAGTCAGAGGAGCCAAATTCAAGTTTTCATGCTTATCTGTATGTCTCTATATATTTACGATTCAGTAAGTTAGCGTGAAAATCCTTCCCGGTGTGTATCTGGTTTTCTCTCCGCATTGAGATAATTTTGTGGTCAGATCTGGAGTCAGTTTGGTTCGATTCTGGAGTGCCCCACAAATATATTTAAACAATTCTAAAATCCGCAAATTAAAACCTTCTTCCCGTCCGGTAGAGCTCTCCGATTCTCACGGTCTGTATCTGCTCGTCAATCCGGGCGGTTCGCATATCTGGTATATCAAATATCGTTTCAGTGGTAAAGAGTCCCGCGTCAGTCTGGGTGCATATCCGCTGGTTTCGCTTGCTGAAGCGAGACAACTGCGTGACGATATCCGCAAGCTACTGACGCAGAATATCAATCCCGCCCAACAACGCATGGATGAAAAAGCCGCAGCTTCACCGGAAAAGTGTTTTAAAGCTGTAGCGCTTGCGTGGCACAAAACCAACAAAAAGTGGTCGCCTGATTATGCAGAGCGCATTCTCGCCAGCATGAATAACCATATATTTCCGGCGATTGGTCATCTGCCCGTTACCACGCTGAAAACGCAGCATTTCACTGCGTTACTTAGGATTATTGAGGATAAAGGCTTTCTGGAAGTCGCATCCCGTTCCCGGCAGCAACTCTGCAACATCATGCGTTACGCCGTACAGCAGGGATTCACCGAAAACAATCCGGCGCAACATCTGGAAGGTGTCACCGCGCCACCGGTTAAGAATCACTATCCCGCCCTGCCACTGGAGCAGTTGCCCGAATTGTTTGAGCGCATTGGCGACTATCAGCAGGGACGACAGCTTACGAGGCTGGCGGTGGTGTTGACTCTCCATCTGTTTATCCGTTCCAGCGAGCTGCGCTTTGCCCGCTGGGGTGAGATAGATTTCAGAAACAAAATCTGGACCATCCCCGCCACACGGGAAACAATTGAGAAAGTCCGTTTCTCCGGTCGTGGCGCAAAAATGCGTACTCCACACATTGTGCCACTTTCCCGACAGGCTATTGCCATTCTGAAGCAGATACAGGAAATTTCCGGCCATCTGGAACTGGTGTTCCCCGGCGACCATAACCCGTATAAGCCGATGAGCGAAAACACCGTCAACCGGGCGCTGCGTCTGATGGGCTATGATACCAAAACCGATGTCTGCAGACATGGCTTCCGGGCAATGGCCTGTAGCGTGAACTCTGGTCACGGGATGCCGTGGAGCGGCAGATGAGCCATCAGGAGCGCAACAGCGTTCGGGCGGCGTATGTGCATAAAGCGGAACATCTGGAAGCACGCAGGGCCATGATGCAGTGGTGGTCGGATTATCTGGACGCCTGCCGCGAGGGGTACGTTGCGCCCAATATTTATTCGCGGCAGCATAAGGCGGCCTGAGCCAGAAATAGCGTAATTTATTAAAAATGGAAAAGCAGATCCTGATTGACCGGGATCTGCTTTTTTGTATTGAGAGGTATTGTCGCTGTTTTTGTTTTTATTCATCGGGAAGTACCCAAAATTATTCACCAGTGAATAATTTTGGGTGAAAACCAATCAATAAATCATATATCAATAGGTAAATACCGAAAATTATTCCAGTAGAATATTTTTAGGCAATTGCCTGTTAATAATCTATATTTTCACAGGATAATCAATTAAGACCCCAAAATATCTGCACCATATCCTGCTCAGAAAATATATTCTGAAACCAGTCATTACTGCACCAGATACGCAGAGACAAAAGCTCCTGCACCAGTTCTGGATATCCAGGTATCTGCACCGGCATCCCGCCTCATGGTACATTCAGAACTGCGCCAGTTTCTGGCCCTTTGGTTTGCGGCCCTTTCCGGTCAGGCGCTGTTACCCTTACAGGCCTTTACCATTATGCCCCTTTCCCTTTCTGGCGCAATCAATTTATCCTGAATTATTCCTCCGGCAGTCTGCACCAGAAAATAATGTATGAGGCAACATAAGACACTGGGATATTTATTAATAATTCAGAGAGACTGAAAGCCATTAACAGAAAACGGCCTTTCCTGACTGACATGCACACCAGAATATTTTTCGTTACGCAGTAACGTCACTGCACCAGATATGTTATCGTTACTGCGTAACGAATAACCGGAGAACAGACAATGGCAATGAGTAACGCAGAGCGCCAGGCCAGATACCGTCGCCACGCCCGGAAACGTACTGAAAATTACACGGCGCGGCTGAACATGGAGATCCTGTTTGAGGCAAAGATGGCCCTGAAACGCCTGTCATTACACAATAATCTGTCACAGCGGGAGGTGCTGGAACAGATTATTATCCGGACTGATGAAGTCCTGCGCCAGTCACTGAACGACCAGGAGCATGATCGGTATCTGGCTCTGACACTGCAACCATTACGCAGCAGGAGGAAAAATAACGTTACGCAGTAACGATGTTACCCGGTTCCGTATTCCCTGGTGATTGCACCAGGAATACCGTCATCGTTACGCAGTAACGTACTATTTTGCGCAATTCATGAAATCCGTTATTCCTCCTTCCAGCGATAGCCGTACACCTGCTTCACCCAGCGACCACGACCGTCGCCGTGACCCAGATCCGTCGCCGTCAGCGCCAGCGATTCTTTTTCGCTGAATCCCTGCGCCAGATAATGGCGGATCGCGTCCTGCGCCCACGCATAACGCAGCGAGTGCGGGGAAAATTCCCCCTTCAGCCTCGCCTTAATGGCCTGTTTGTGCCAGTGATCCAGCGCCGTTTTGAGGTCGGGCCTGTCGATCAGCCTGCCATTACGCTGTCTGGCGACAGGTAAGGCGTTTTCCAGCGCCTTTCTGACTGCGCCAGCATCCAGGATCGTCGTATAACGCGGACGCCCGCCTTTGGTGCCGAACACCACTTTCAGCCGGGTTTCGCCGCGGGAAATGGCTTTCAGCCACGTTTTCAGCGACTGTGAACTCTGTACCGCTTCCTGCGAACGTAGCCCCATCAGCCGCGCGCTCTCCACCACCGCCGCCAGCCCTGCATCCTGCGCGCGGGCGTTCTTCATCACCTGCTGGTAATGCTCCGGCGTAATGGCGCGGCGCGTGCCGTTACGTGAAGCACCCGACAGCCCCAGCGCCCTGTTGGTCAGACGTGAATGCTCCACCACCAGCCCGCGACCCGCCAGTCTCAGCACGGATCGCAGCGCCGCCATTTCGTTTTGCAGCGTACGCAGACCGATATCCTGCTCCAGTCGCGCCTGAATGTAGCATTCGATATGACGAACTTTGATCTGCTCCACCCGCTGGATCTGAATGTTCAGTTCGCGTAAATGCTGACTGAACCGCTTCGTGGCATGGATACGGTCATTCGCCGTTTTGAAGCTGCCGCCCGCTTTCTTCGCCAGCGCCTTCATTTCACTGCTTAATTTACTCATGAATCCCCCTGCAACAAAAAAAACCGTCTCCGGCGTGTGCTTTTTGGCTGCGCCAGAACGATACCTTCACGCCGGAGTGGCAGTCTGTTGAGGTTTAGGGAGTTTCAGACTGTACGCGGTAAGACTGCCTGACAAAGCAGGAAATTCTCCGGGGCGTCGCGCCCCCCTCGGTATCGATCTTTTTCTCCTTTTACTCTGAACTGACAGCGGCCCGAAAGGGCATGTCAGACGGCGGAAATATGGCTCAGGCCAGAACTGGCGCGGCTTGCGGCGGTGTGTTGTGCGGCGTCACTTTGCTTTTTCGCTGACGCAATCAAAGTGACGCCTCGTCTGGTGCAGGGGGTAAACGTTGCGTTTCTGGTGCAGATTAACGGTCACGCGGCAGCAAAGCCTGGCGGCAATGCACGCCGCAGCCCATCATGTAAAGGACGCTGTAAGTCAGCAAGATATGGGGCAGCCGGGGAGATCCGGCAAAGAGAATTTTGCAGCCAGTGAAGGCCGTTGCGGTAAAGCGATGACGGTGAAACCGTCCGGTGTGTATGTACTTAGCCTCAAACGCAGGAAACCCTGCGTTCCGGTATTGCGGAGGTCGTACCGGTAGTAAGGGCTGGTCATCCTGATAAATCAGGGGCTTCTTGCAGACCGTGAAGCCAAAGGGTGCCCGAAGGCGACATGCAGGAGGGAGATTACACCGTTATTTCTGGCGCAGAAAGGGGAAACTGGTTTTCCCCCCCCTGATTTTATTGTGGACATTGTGAATGTGATAATGCCGCGCTAATCGTGCAGTGGCCGGATAACGGATAGTGGTTTTTGCGACGCCTGCCAGAGATCGTATTCAGACTGCATCCCTGTCCACAGTTCAGCGCAGGTATTCAGCAGCGCCGCCAGACGCAGTGCCATATCAGCCGTTACCGGCGCATGACCATTGAGGATGCGGGATAACCGGGAGCGCGACATCTGAAGCCGGGAAGCGGCCTGCGTGACGCTCACGCCGTCCAGATAATCACGAAGGACGTTGCCCGGATGAGGCTGATTAAACATGTGCATAGCAACGACTCCGGTTGTGACCGTTATCAACAGCGGAATTGTATTCTGCCGCGCTTCGCCTGTCTTCTCCCGCCTTTCCGACAGCCAGGGCTGGCAGAAAGCCGGGAGAGTCGGTTTTACTACTCAGACTTACGGTAGCGCGAAGGCCGGATTTGCTCCGGCGTAACATCCGATACCGGCGGGATACCAGTCCTGTTGCCTCATACGGTGACTTCATCAATAAATTTCACGCCATCAGCGGTACGCAGCCAGCGCGGGGCTTTCAGCCCTTCCGTCAGATACCAGACCAGTTCACATAACAGCCCGGTCAGGGTCTGTTCTGTTTTCGGCTCTGCCGTACGCGCCATCAGAAGCTGAAGCAATGCAAGACTGTATTCGCACAGCAAGTCCGGTTCAGGATCAAAGTGATGTGGTGTGACAGGAGGAACATCCACAGTCAGGCTTTCGATAAGATGAGGCGGGATGGGATCATTCAGCGTGGGTTGCAGCAGCGCCAGGCAGGCGCGAAGTCGCCCGCAGAATGCCAGCCGCAGCACGGGGTCGTTGGTTTCTATCAGGGTTTCGGCAAAACAGGCGCAGTAGTCAGCCAGAACGGTGAAATCTGTAGTAGTGCTGAAGGGAACGGATAATAGATCGAGTAAATCGCAGTCAGGGGTGAGGATTGTAGCCATAGGGCAACCCTCCAGTGAGTAACGAATTATTTCCATCACTGGAAATGCTAATTTCACGGGTGGTGGAACCGGACGGAGTTAGCATTACCGGCCTCACTGACACCGGCGCGTCTTGCGACGCCACCGCCCGGCCCACCATTGAGATGTAGCCGTGCAAACGACACAAAAAAAGCGCAGACGCGCCATTGTGTCGTCAGTGAAGTTAGTCAGGATGCTAAGCCCGACGCCTGATTTTGCAGGCGCGGGAGAAGGATACTGCGATTGGTCATGTGCGGCAAGGGGCTGTATGGGT
>NZ_BBMY01000104.1 GCF_000759775.1 Escherichia albertii NBRC 107761 = DSM 17582 | reverse complement strand
TATGTTTTTTCTCCGCTCCCCCGCCATTTTTCGAAACCGAGATACCATAAAATTTGCTGTTCTGGCGTAAGTGGTACTGAACAAACTTCCCAACTGGCTTTTTCCATCGGCGGCAGGTCGCTAAACAATGTCTGCTCTGATGCCTGCTGTTGAGCTATTTGCTGGAAACGGGTGACAAGGTAAGTGCGGGTCATTGTTTTTGTTATCTCCGGGGTGATATCGGAAATAGCCGCTACAGGAATTACAGGTAAATCAAATATTGGTATTGCAGTCTTTTTCTTATTGAGTATCCACGGAGGAGCGACGAGTAGTTGCGGCAACATATTCGCGGTTGCATATTCACATTCTTCTGTCACTGTTTGCGGACGGCATTCAGCTAAGATAGCCGCTGCTTTGATGTTAACCCACGGAATAACATTATTTACTAATTCTGGTGTGGCGATAATCAATTTAACCAGCGCCCTACGCCACTCTGCGTTTTCATGAGTTGCCAGTAATATAGCGTAAGCCGCAATAGCTGCTGCGGGATGTTTTTGACAGGCTTTGCTTAAGTATTCCAGATGCTTTTTCTTGCCATTTATACCGAGGATTAGAATTTGAATTGCGTTCGGGTGATTCGTTTTCCAGAGCCATTTGACTAGATGTTCGGTCTCGCTGATGCGACCCAAAAGATGTGTGGGATTGTCAGGATGGTCTTCCGTTAACTCAAGAAGTATCCGGCTTATACCGCACACTCCATGATTTGCCAGCAACGTTGCCAGATAAGCGCGAAAATCACGGTGTAATGGCGGAAAGTTATATTTTTCCAGTGCCGCCAGGGCAGCGTTATCCGTTACCACCAGTCTTAACCAGGTCATCGCCGGGATGTTTTCATCTGCGTAACGTAGCGCCATGGTATTCGCGACATCCGAGCGTTCAGGAATAAGCAGTACTGCAAAAGGTTGCCGCGCCGGGGACAATGTGGGAATGGCAGCGAGCACTTTATCTACGCAGTGCAGCCACTCTTCTTGTGGTGCGAGTGAGAGATGGTGGCATAAACGCTGATGCCAGTCCGGTAGCGATTCTGCTTCCCGATTGGGAGGTATTTCTGTCGTGACGGTCGCTTTCACGGTTTTAAATTTAAGGTGAAGAGCGAGGAGGGCGATTTCAATGGTGGTTTCCAGTCCACAGCGAATGACTAAGTCATCGACCAGTTCATCCGCAGAGTAAGAGTTCCAGAAACTCCAGAGCAATGCAGCATCAGATTGCACGCTTCCTGTCTGTTGATTACCCAGAATTCGCCTTTGTAACTCGGCAAACGCTGGCTGCCAGTTTTCAGGATAAGAATTGTAATTATTGTTGGGGGTATACGCTTTAGTGTTATTGGCAATACGCTTCCATATTTCGCCCTCTTTGCGCAGATAATTAATTTCTCTTGGTCTGCGGCGATGAGGAAAAGCAAATTGATTAATATCGTCAGTGACTGGAATGACCGCATCATCCGCCAGCCAGGGGCGTTTGTTTTTATTTACAACAGACGTTTTGACTTCAGAAGGGAGACTTTCTTTTATGAGTGGCGTGAGAGTCACATGTGCCGAATCATCATCCACATATCCCTTCTTCACTTTCTCCGCAATCAGCTTCAGCTCTGCTTTTTCCGCCGTCGCAGCATCCGCAAAGCTTTTTACCTGGCTTTGCCCGTTGGTACCGACTTTACCCCAACTAATATGCAATTCGTTGCCTTGCTGCTCCACCGCCCAGAATTTATGTGATTTTTCGTCCTGGTAAATAAAACGCTTCATTTGCACTCCCTGTGTTTTTATCCAGTTTTCAGGGGATGCTAGCAGCTAATGACGTAAATAAAGAGCGCAGAAAATGCAGGAAAACAACTTTAGGAATTTATAAAGAAAAGGCGCTGTTGATGCAGCGCCTTAAAGGGAGATTATTTTACCTGATGGCCTGGTTTAGCTCCGGCATCCGGGCTTAACAGGAAGATATCTTTCCCGCCAGGGCCAGCAGCCATCACCATGCCTTCGGAGATACCAAAGCGCATCTTACGCGGTGCCAGGTTAGCCACCATAATGGTGTGGCGACCAATCAGCGCCTGTGGATCCGGGTAAGCGGAACGAATGCCGGAGAAGACATTACGTTTTTCGCCGCCGAGATCCAGCGTCAGACGCAGAAGTTTGTCAGAACCTTCAACAAACTCCGCGTTTTCAATCAGCGCCACACGCAGGTCAACTTTGGCGAAGTCGTCAAAGGTGATGGTTTCCTGAATCGGATCGTCTGCCAGCGGGCCAGTTACCGGTGCGGCAGCGGCTTTGACTTCTTCTTTAGATGCTTCCACCAGTGCTTCAACCTGCTTCATATCGATGCGGTTATACAGCGCTTTGAACGGATTCACTTTGTGGCCCAGCAGCGGTTGCTGGATACCATCCCAGGTCAGTTCCGTATTGAGGAATGCTTCCGCGCGCTCAGTCAGGTTTGGCAGCACCGGCTTCAGATAAGTCATCAGTACGCGGAACAGGTTAATGCCCATTGAGCAAATCGCCTGCAGGTCGGCATCGCGGCCTTCCTGTTTCGCCACAACCCACGGAGCCTGCTCGTCGACATAGCGGTTAGCCAGGTCGGCCAGCGCCATGATTTCACGGATCGCTTTACCAAATTCGCGGCTTTCCCACGCTTCGCCAATCACTTCGGCAGCATCAGTGAAGGTTTTGTATAGTTGTGGGTCAGCCAGTTCGCCTGCCAGCACGCCGTCAAAACGCTTGTTGATAAAACCAGCACAGCGTGACGCCAGGTTCACCACTTTGTTAACGATATCTGCATTCACGCGCTGAACGAAATCTTCCAGATTCAGGTCGATATCATCGATGCGCGAAGAGAGTTTCGCGGTGTAGTAGTAGCGCAGGCTGTCGGCGTCAAAGTGATTCAGCCAGGTGCTGGCTTTAATAAAGGTGCCGCGAGACTTGGACATCTTCGCGCCGTTCACCGTCACATAGCCGTGAACAAACAAGTTGGTCGGTTTGCGGAAGTTGCTGCCTTCCAGCATGGCAGGCCAGAACAGGCTGTGGAAGTAAACGATATCTTTGCCGATGAAGTGATACAGCTCGGCGGTGGAATCTTTCTTCCAGTATTCATCGAAACTGGTGGTATCGCCGCGCTTGTCGCACAGATTCTTGAAGGAACCCATATAGCCAATCGGCGCGTCCAGCCAGACGTAGAAATATTTGCCCGGTGCGTTAGGAATTTCAAAACCGAAGTAAGGCGCGTCGCGGGAAATGTCCCACTGCTGCAGGCCGGATTCAAACCACTCCTGCATTTTGTTTGCCACCTGCTCCTGCAATGCGCCGCTGCGGGTCCATGCCTGCAACATTTCGCTGAAAGAGGGCAGATCAAAGAAGAAGTGTTCGGAATCACGCATTACCGGTGTAGCGCCAGAAACCACTGATTTCGGCTCGATCAGTTCCGTCGGGCTGTAAGTCGCGCCACAGACTTCACAGTTATCGCCGTATTGATCCGGTGCTTTACATTTTGGACAGGTGCCTTTCACAAAACGATCCGGCAGAAACATGCCTTTTTCCGGGTCGTACAACTGAGAGATGGTGCGGTTTTTAATAAAACCATTCTCTTTCAGGCGAGTATAAATAAGCTCCGACAACTGGCGGTTCTCTTCGCTGTGCGTTGAGTGATAGTTGTCATAGCTGATATTAAAGCCTGCAAAATCAGTCTGATGTTCCTGACTCATTTCGCCAATCATCTGCTCCGGGGTGATACCGAGTTGCTGTGCTTTCAGCATGATCGGCGTACCGTGGGCATCGTCGGCACAGATGAAGTTGACCTCGTGGCCGCGCATTCGCTGGTAACGGACCCAGACATCAGCCTGGATGTGCTCCAGCATATGGCCGAGGTGGATTGAGCCGTTGGCGTACGGTAGTGCGCACGTTACCAGAATTTTCTTCGCGACTTGAGTCATAGTAGGCATTACTTCTTTGTAGTGAAAAGGGGTTAGATAGTACCAAATGGGAAAATGTTAAGTAAGTACTTATCCATTTTCTTCAGGTAAACTATCTGTTGATGGTTTATCTATATAAAAAAGGAGTCGGGATGAACGAACAATCCCAGGCCAAATCACCAGAAGCCCTGAGCGCAATGGTCGCCGGGATACTGGCCAATTTTCAGCACCCAACCCTGAAGCATAACCTCACCACGCTGAAAGCGTTGCATCATGTCGCCTGGATGGACGACACACTGCATGTGGAACTGGTTATGCCATTTGTCTGGCATAGCGCGTTTGAAGAGTTAAAAGAGCAATGTAGCCCTGACTTACTGCGCATTACTGGAGCGAAAGCTATCGACTGGAAACTGTCGCATAACATCGCCACCCTGAAGCGGGTGAAAAACCAGCCAGGTATTAATGGCGTGAAGAATATTATTGCGGTCAGTTCCGGTAAAGGCGGTGTGGGTAAATCCTCCACGGCGGTAAATCTGGCGCTGGCGTTGGCGGCGGAAGGGGCGAAAGTCGGCATTCTGGACGCAGACATCTATGGTCCGTCGATCCCAACCATGCTGGGCGCGGAAAATCAGCGACCAACCTCGCCAGATGGCACCCACATGGCGCCGATTATGTCGCACGGTCTGGCAACCAATTCAATTGGTTATCTGGTGACTGACGACAACGCGATGGTGTGGCGTGGCCCGATGGCCAGCAAGGCGCTGATGCAAATGTTACAAGAAACGTTGTGGCCGGATTTGGACTATCTGGTGCTCGATATGCCGCCAGGCACCGGCGACATTCAATTAACGCTGGCGCAAAACATTCCAGTAACTGGTGCAGTGGTGGTAACTACGCCGCAGGACATCGCGCTGATTGATGCGAAAAAAGGCATTGTGATGTTCGAGAAGGTCGAAGTCCCGGTGCTCGGTATTGTTGAGAACATGAGCGTGCATATTTGCAGTCACTGCGGTCATCACGAACCCATTTTTGGTACTGGCGGCGCAGAGAAACTTGCGGAAAAATACCATACGCAACTGCTGGGGCAAATGCCGTTACATATCAGTCTGCGTGAAGATCTCGACAAAGGCACGCCGACGGTTATCAGCCGCCCGGAAAGCGAGTTTACCGCTATCTACCGTCAGTTGGCTGACCGTGTGGCAGCACAGCTTTACTGGCAAGGGGAAGTCATTCCTGGCGAGATCTCCTTCCGCGCGGTCTGACGTGTACTGACCTTGCGGGTCGTTCTTGATTCACCGCAGCAATGCTAAATTGATGCGGTGAATCTATTTTGCAGTTTTAATAACCACTTATTTAGTGCTGCGAATATTCTGCGGACTTTCGTCCGAAACTGCGCAAAGTCGATTGATCGCGCAGGCTATGCCTCTTTATTATCCTTCGTGGCTGTGTAGCGGATGTACAGCTATAGTTTGTTATGCACTCAATCTACCCGGCATAACCTTTGCTACAGGGATAACGTTCAATGAATAAGTATTGGCTGTCAGGAATTATTTTTCTCGCCTATGGATTAGCATTACCCGCGTTCTCTTCTGACACTGCAACTTTAACCATTAATGGCAGAATTAGCCCTCCAACGTGCAGTATGGATATTGTTAATAACCATCCTCAGCAACGTTGCGGTCAGGCATCACAAAACGTCGATACTCGCTATCGCGTTTCCTCTCCAGCGAAAGGCGTTACGACAGAACTGGTTAAAGCGGGAAACGATAACACGCGGCAAATCGTGTTAAATCGCTACGATTGATTTTGCAACACTGTTGTAACCGTATTTAGCAAGCCGGATTCATTTTCATGAATGATTCCGGTTTTTTTATTTATTCTACAAATGTTATTTACAACAATTTACGGTAATTGATAAGTTTAAAAAATGTTTCTATCAATGAATCATATGCTGCATTTATATTGCACAGGTTAAATTGTCATAGGTCAATAAAACAATGTATTTACATTGCGGCAACTTTTTTGATGTGAGAAATTTGTTTCCAAGAGATACAGACTCTTAACAAAACAAAATAAACTTATTAAGGAACATATTATGAAACGTTCAATTATTGCTGTCGCGATCTTGTCCTCTGTATTTATGGGGGGTGGTGCATTTGCTGCCGAAGTCGATACTGGGACTTTAACCATTAAAGGTAATATAGCCGAGTCCCCGTGTACATTCGTAGCTGGCGGCGATTCAGTCAGTATTAATATGCCGACTGTACCAACTACTGTATTTGATGGAAAAGCGAAATACTCAACTTATGATGATGCAGTCGGTGTTACCAGCAGTATGTTGAAAATTACATG
Organism: Escherichia albertii NBRC 107761 = DSM 17582; assembly: GCF_000759775.1. Lineage (GTDB taxonomy): Bacteria > Pseudomonadota > Gammaproteobacteria > Enterobacterales > Enterobacteriaceae > Escherichia > Escherichia albertii. The sequence continues at coordinate 12,092 of NZ_BBMY01000104.1, read as the reverse complement.
TCCGAAAAATATTGATGGTGTAAAACTTTCGTTGATCACCAACGATAAAATTATCGGTAATGATAAGGCAATATCCAGTAGTAATGACACCGTAGGATACTATCTCTATCTGGGCGATAGCAATGACGTACTGGATATTTCTGCACCATTTAATATTGAAAGTTATAAAACTACTGACGGGCAATATGCCATACCGTTTAAGGCTAAATATCTGAAACTGACCGACAGCAGTGTTGCATCTGGTACTGTTAACTCTTCACTGGTTATGCGTGTTGCTCAGGATTAAATCTTTACAATAACTATCATGCGTTTTTCTCCAGAAATAAAATTGACCGCCATATTCCTGGCGGTCAATATGAATACAAGAGGCATTAAGATGAAAGGATTATTACCTTTACTCATCTCTTCTATGATTCTTCCTGCACATGCTGGAATTGTTATCTACGGGACGCGTATTATTTATCCGGCAGAAAATAAAGAAGTCATGGTACAGTTGATGAATCAGGGAAGTCGTTCTTCGTTGGTGCAGGCGTGGATTGATGATGGTGACACTTCTTTACCACCTGAAAAAATTCGGGTTCCTTTTATGTTAACACCGCCAGTAGCGAAAGTCGGGGCTAACTCCGGGCAGCAAATAAAAATTAGAATTATGCCTAATAGATTACCAACGAATAAGGAAAGTATTTTTTATCTGAACATCCTGGATATTCCGCCTAACAGTCCAGAAGATGAAGGGAAAAAAGCATTAAAATTTGCCATGCAAAACAGAATCAAATTGTTTTATCGACCAGTTGGTGTTGCTTCGGTAAATAAGGAAATCTTTAAAAAATTACGGGTGAATAATAGCAGCAATGGTTTGGTTATAAAAAATAGCTCAGCAAACTGGGTAACAATTTCTGATGTAAAAGCTAACAACGTCAAAGTGAATTATGAAACAATTATGATTGCACCACAGGAAAGTCAGAGAGTCGATGTAAAAAATCATAATGCGAATAGTTGGCAACTGACCATTATTGATGATCACGGCAACTATATCAGCGAAAAACTTTAACTTCAGGATCTGCTTATGTTGAGAATGACCCCACTTGCATCAGCAATAGTCGTGTTATTACTCGGCATTGAAGCGCATGCAACTGAAGAAACTTTTGATACTCATTTTATGATGGGTAATATGAAAGGCGAGCAGGCAACAATATTACGTCTGGATGATAATCAACCTTTACCCGGCCAGTACGATATCGATATTTATGTTAATAAACAATGGCGCGGAAAGTATGAAATTATCGTGAAAGACAATCAGGATGAAACGTGTTTATCGCGTGAAATAGTCAAACGATTAGGCATAAATACCGACAATTTTGCCAATGACCAGGAGTGTTTAACATTTAAACAACTTGTTCAGGGCGGGAGCTATGCCTGGGACATCGGTATTTTTCGTTTGGATCTTACCGTCCCGCAAGCCTGGGTCGATGAACTGGAAAGTGGTTATGTTCCACCAGAAAATTGGGAACGGGGAATTAATGCTTTTTATACATCTTATTACGTAAGTCAGTATTACAGCGACTATAAAGCCTCAGGCAATAGTAAGAGCACCTATGTTCGTTTCAACAGTGGGTTAAATTTAGTGGGGTGGCAACTGCATTCTGATGCCAGTTTTGGCAAAACAGATAACAATCCTGGGGAGTGGAAAAGTAACACGCTGTATCTGGAACGTGGATTTGCTCAAATTCTCGGTACTCTGCGCATTGGTGATATGTATACGTCAGCCGATATCTTTGATTCTGTTCGCTTTCGCGGGGTACGACTGTTTCGTGATATGCAGATGTTGCCTAACTCTAAGCAAAATTTTACTCCCCGCGTGCAGGGAATCGCCCAGAGTAACGCGCTGGTAACAATTGAACAGAATGGTTTTGTTGTTTATCAGAAAGAAGTTCCACCGGGTCCATTTTCGATTACTGATTTGCAATTGGCGGGAGGCGGTGCGGATCTTGATGTCAGTGTCAAGGAAGCCGATGGTTCTGTAACGACTTATCTGGTGCCTTATGCGGCAGTACCTAATATGTTGCAACCTGGCGTATCGAAATATGATTTTGCGGCGGGCCGTAGCCATATTGAAGGGGCGAGCAAGCAAAGTGATTTTGTCCAGGTGGGTTATCAGTATGGTTTTAATAATTTATTGACGCTGTATGGTGGCACGATGGTTGCCAATAATTATTATGCGTTTACCCTGGGAACTGGCTGGAACACGCGCATTGGTGCCATTTCAGTTGACGCTACTAAATCGCACAGTAAGCAAGATAATGGTGATGTGTTTGATGGACAAAGTTATCAGATTGCGTATAACAAATTTTTGAGTCAAACGTCGACACGTTTTGGCCTGGCAGCCTGGCGTTATTCATCGCGTGATTACCGAACATTTAACGATTATGTCTGGGCAAATAATAAAGATAGCTACCGCCGGGATAAAAACGATGTCTATGATATTGCCGATTATTACCAGAATGATTTTGGTCGTAAAAATAGCTTATCCGCTAATATGAGTCAGTCATTACCAGAAAACTGGGGAACTGTGTCATTAAGTACTTTATGGCGGGATTACTGGGGGCGCAGCGGCAGTAGTAAAGATTATCAGTTGAGTTACTCCAATAACTGGCGGCGAATAAGCTATACCCTTGCAGCAAGCCAGACATATGACGAGGATCATCGGGAAGAAAAGCGCTTTAATATCTTTATATCGATCCCCTTTGACTGGGGCAATGAGGTTACGACGACAGGGCGACAAATATATATATCTAACTCAACAACTTTTAATGATCAGGGATTAGCCTCGAACAATGCCGGATTATCGGGGACCGTTGGGAGCCGCGATCAATTTAATTATGGTGTAAACCTGAGCCATCAACGTCAGGAGAATGAAACGACAGCAGGGGCGAATTTAACCTGGAACGCGCCGGTCGCGACAGTGAATGGCAGTTATAGTCAGTCGAATACTTATCAGCAGGCAGGGGCCAGCATTTCAGGGGGCGTGGTCGCCTGGTCTGGTGGTATTAATTTGGCAAACCGTCTTTCGGAAACTTTTGCTGTGATGCATGCGCCAGGAATTAAAGACGCTTATGTTAATGGTCAAAAATATCGTACAACGAATCGCAATGGTGTGGTGGTTTATGACGGTATGACGTCTTATCGGGAAAATCATTTAATGCTGGATGTGTCCCAAAGCGATAGCGAAACCGAATTACGCGGTAACCGTAAAATTGCCGCACCTTATCGTGGCGCGATCGTTTTGGTTGGCTTTGATACCGATCAGCGTAAACCCTGGTATATAAAAGCGTTGAGAGCTGATGGGCAACCGTTAACATTTGGCTATGAAGTGAATGATAATCACGGACATAATATTGGCGTCGTCGGTCAGGGAAGTCAGCTGTTTATTCGCACCAATGAAGTCCCTCCATCGGTTAATGTGGCAATTGATAAGCAACAAGGGCTTTCATGCACAATCACCTTCGGTAAAGAGATTGATGAAAGTAGAAATTATATTTGCCAGTAATAGTCAGGTGATTCTATGAAAATTCATATAGTGCTATTGATATTCACAATGATGGTTATCCCCGGGAGCTATGCGGCATGTTATGGAGAGTTATCAGCGCAGCATAATCTGGTTGTTCAGGGAGATTTTGCTCTTACTCAAACGCAAACAGCGACATATGAACATAACTTTAATGATTCATCATGCGTGAGTACGAATACTATCACTCCTATGAGCCCGTCGGATATTGTTGTTGGACTGTATAATGATACCGTTAAATTAAATTTACATTTTGAATGGACCAATAAAAACAACATTACATTGTCAAATAACCAGACCAGTTTCACCAGTGGTTATTCGGTAACGGTGACATCCGCGGCCAGTAACGCGAAGGTGAATATTTCCGCAGGAGGTGGTGGTTCAGTGATGATCAATGGTGTTGCGACATTATCCAGCGCTTCATCAACAACGCGTGGAAGTGCTGCAATGCAATTTTTACTGTGTTTGTTGGGCGGAAAGTCGTGGGATACATGTGTGAATAGCTATAGAAATGCATTGGCGCAAAATGCAGGTGTCTATTCATTTAACCTGACATTGTCATACAACCCGATAACAACGACGTGTAAACCCGATGATTTATTAATTACTTTAAAGAGTATTCCTGTTTCACAATTGCCTGCAGCGGGTAATAAAACAACGCTTAACAGCAATACTGGAGATATTATTCTGCGATGTAAAAATTTATTAGGTCAACAGAATCAAACATCACGAAAAATGCAAGTGTATCTATCAAGCTCTGAGCTGTTGCCCGGCAGTAATACGATCCTGAAAGGCTCAGATGATAATGGTGTCGGATTTATCCTGGAAAGTAATGGTTCACCTGTGACTCTTTTAAATATCAGTGATAGCAGCAAAGGATACACTAATTTAAAAGAAATTGCGGCGAAGTCGAAAATTACGGATGCTACGATCTCAATTCCGGTGACTGCCAGTTACTATGTCTATGATAAAAATAAAGTTAAATCAGGTGCAATTGAGGCTACCGCCCTGATCAACGTGAAATACGACTAATAACAAGTAAGACGGGCAAGTGGCTAATAATAAAAAATAATAAGGTGTCTGCATTTCCCCCCTCTCTCCGAGGGGGTTTTTTTAGCGGTGATAAAAAATCTCACCGTCGTAGGCTTTAATGATTTTTCCGTCGCTATCGTTGATCAGCACATATGCACCGCCCATATAGGTCCAGTGCGTTCCCACATCGGGCGCAGGCAGGTTACGCAACTGCCACTGCTTAATGTTGTACTCATCGGTGCGGTACATCTCTGGTACAGTATCGCCGGGTTTGAAATGCTTGAAGTCAGCAATGAAACTGCTTAACTCATACTTTGAAATTCCCGAGGTATTAGTCGAACCCTCGGTGGCTGGTGCGGCCCAGGCTGCACTGGTGACCAGCAAAAGCGCTCCCAGCAACATCTTATTTCTTATGGTCATATACTCTCCACTTTGGGGATCAGTAAAATCAGTTGAATATCTTTCCCGCCATACAATATAACTGACAAGCGATATTTTGTTAGTGATCCCGTGATTTCGTAAAAAGTGTAAATGAAAGGATGCCGTAAAAGCATCCTCATTGCGCGGGAAGTAAGCGGAAATAGCTGATTTAAGAATCATCCTGGGTCACAGCAGTACTGAAGCCCTGAGAATTGTTTTATCTCATAATACCGATGAAACCATGCACGCCCATATACAACCCAACTAAACCAATCAACAAGCTGGAAAAGTAGGGGGCTCTTTTAGCAAGAGTGTTAAATCCATTCCAGCGTTTAGCGACCTGTTGAACACTGATTGCCGCACCAACGCCCACTGTGACCAGCGTTAATGCCAGGCCGATACTAAAACTGACGACCAGAGTTGCCCCCAGCGTCAGGGCTTTTAGTTGAATACAAATCAGCAGAACGGTAATCGCCGCAGGGCAGGGAATCAGCCCGCCCGTTAAGCCAAACAACAGTATTTGCCAGTTAGTCACCTCTCTGCCATCAAAGCGCCGTTTAATGTCATTGGCATGTGCTCGCGCGTGGGCATCCTGATATTCGCCATGCTCGTGATGGTGATGATGTTCGTGGTCGTGGTGATGTTCGTGATCGTGATGATGCTCATGATCATGCTCGTGCATATTCTCAAGCCAGTTTCGCTCGCCGCGCCAGGTACGCCAGAACATCCAGAAAGCGGTACCAAGAATGATCACCGCGGAAATTAATTGCAGCCATGGTTCAGCCGATTGCGCAGTAAAGCGTTTGCTGATCGTCATTCCGCCAAAGGCTATCAGCCAAACCACCGCGGTGTGCGAAATGGTCGCTGTCAGTCCAAGCATCACTGCCTGTTTAATGGTGCCTTTAATAGCGATGATAAATGCTGCCATCATCGTTTTTGAGTGCCCCGGTTCCAGGCCATGAAGCGCACCGAGTAAGATGGCGCTGGGGATGAAGAACCAGGCGTTTCCTTGCTGAAGAAGTGTTGTAAAGTTGGTCATGATAATAATTCTTAATATTAAATTGGCGTAGAGATTCTACTCCCCCCCAGTACATGATACTACCCCCCAGTAGATTAATAGTGCTATGATTTTTCTCTATCTTGTTAAGAAGGTCTGCTCATGTCTCATACCATCCGGGATAAACAAAAACTGAAAGCGCGCGCCAGTAAGATTCAGGGGCAGGTCGTTGCGCTCAAGAAAATGCTCGACGAACCGCATGAGTGCGCCGCCGTCCTGCAACAAATCGCCGCCATTCGTGGCGCGGTAAATGGTTTGATGCGGGAAGTGATTAAAGGTCATCTGACAGAACACATTGTGCACCAGAGCGATGAACTAAAGCGGGAAGAAGATCTGGACGTTGTTCTGAAGGTGCTGGATTCTTATATCAAATAATGTCACAACGCTGTTGTAAGACTGGCTGTTTTCCTCGTTTACAACATGTGCGCTGGACATTACCATCCTCTACTGCGATTTATTATCGTAACCAAACGACTCGGGGTGCCCTTCTGCGTGAAGGCTGAGAAATACCCGTATCACCTGATCTGGATAATGCCAGCGTAGGGAAGTCACGGACCGCCAGGTCATTGCTTCTTCACGTTATGGCAGGAGCAAACTATGCAAATCGACCTGCTAAGTCCGACGCAATCTGCGCACGCTTTACACCTGTTTCAACAACATTCCCCCCTTGTACACTGCATGACCAATGATGTGGTGCAAACGTTCACCGCCAATACATTGCTGGCGTTGGGCGCATCGCCAGCCATGGTGATTGAAACGGAAGAGGCCAGTCAATTTGCGTCCATTGCCAATGCCTTGTTGATTAACGTCGGCACGTTGACACAGCCACGTGCGAAAGCGATGCGTGCAGCCGTCGAACAGGCGCATATCGCACAAACCCCCTGGACGCTTGATCCCGTTGCGGTTGGCGCGCTCGACTATCGCCGCCGTTTTTGTCGTGAACTTTTATCGTTAAAACCTGCTGCAATACGAGGAAATGCGTCGGAAATCATTGCATTAGCGGGAGCTTCACGAGGTGGACGCGGTGTGGATACTACTGACGCCGCAGCAGATGCGTTGCCTGCCGCACAATCCCTGGCGCAAGAATCTGGTGCAGTAGTCGCGGTCACAGGCGAGGTGGATTATGTTACTGATGGCTGCCGTACTGTTGGCATTCACGGTGGCAGTCCGCTAATGACCAAAGTGGTCGGAACTGGTTGCGCATTATCGGCAGTGGTCGCTGCCAGTTGTGCATTACCGGGCGATACACTGGAAAACGTCGCATCTGCCTGTCACTGGATGAAACAAGCCGGAGAACGCGCTGTTGCCAGAAGTGAAGGGCCGGGCAGTTTTATTGCACATTTTCTTGATGCGCTCTGGCAGTTGACACCGGAGGTGAAGGCATGAAACGGATTAACGCTCTGACGATTGCAGGCACCGACCCGAGCGGCGGTGCGGGAATTCAGGCCGATCTAAAAACCTTCTCCGCGCTTGGTGCATACGGTTGTTCGGTGATGACCGCGCTGGTGGCGCAAAATACCCGTGGCGTACAGTCGGTGTATCGTATAGAACCTGATTTTGTTGCCGCCCAACTCGATTCCGTGCTCAGCGATGTTCGTATTGATACCACTAAAATCGGCATGCTGGCAGAAGCTGATATTGTTGAAGCCGTGGCGGAACGGCTGCAACGTTATCAGATCGAAAACGTAGTACTGGATACTGTCATGCTGGCAAAAAGCGGCGATCCGCTACTTTCACCTTCGGCGGTTGCCACTCTTCGCAGTCGATTATTGCCGCAAGTTTCATTGATAACTCCAAACCTGCCGGAAGCAGCGACCTTGCTTGATGCTCCACACGCTCGTAATGAACAGGAAATGCTGGAGCAGGGGCGCGCCTTATTGGCGATGGGGTGCGGTGCGGTACTGATGAAAGGTGGGCATCTGGATGATGAACAAAGCCCGGACTGGCTGTTTACCCGCGACGGCGAACAACGTTTTACCGCGCCGCGCATTATGACTAAAAACACGCATGGCACAGGTTGTACGCTCTCGGCGGCGTTGGCGGCGCTACGTCCGCGGCATAAAAACTGGGCCGATACTGTTCAGGAAGCCAAAAGCTGGTTGTCAGCGGCGTTAGCTCAGGCCGACACGCTGGAAGTCGGTCATGGGATTGGTCCGGTTCACCACTTCCACGCCTGGTGGTGACCGCCGTACTATAGCTGCTTTGGTTATTGTCAGCCTTTTTGCGCTGAAATTCAGGGATGAAACCAATGCAGCTAAAAATCGTCAGTCGCAAAAAATTCACCGTCTTGTTATGCGCTCTGGGGCTAATTTCCATCGTTGCGATTTATCCCCGCCAGACGGTGAATTTTTTCTATTCCACGGCAGTTCAGATTAAAGACTACATTCACTTTTATGGTTATCGTCCGGTCAAATCTTTTGCTATTCGCATTCCTGCCAGTTACACCATTCATGGCATAGATGTTTCACGCTGGCAGGAGCGGATAGACTGGCAGCGTGTGGCAAAAATGCGCGACAACGGTATCCGCCTACAGTTTGCTTTTATTAAAGCGACGGAAGGCGAGAAACTGGTCGATCCGTATTTCTCACGTAACTGGCTGCAAAGTCGTAAAAATGGTCTGCTACGTGGGGCATATCACTATTTTTCCCCATCGGTAGCGGCTCCAGTTCAGGCGCGATTATTTCTGCAAACGGTAGATTTTAGTCCTGGCGATTTTCCCGCTGTGTTGGATGTAGAAGAACGAGGAAAATTATCAGCAAAAGAATTACGCAAACGGGTAAGTCAGTGGTTAAAGGTGGTTGAAAAAAACACTGGCAAAAAACCGATTATCTATTCCGGGTCTGTGTTTTATCAGGAAAATCTGGCGGGATATTTTAATGAGTATCCCTGGTGGATTGCTCACTATTATCAACGCCGTCCAGACAGTGGATCACGATTGTGGCGTTTCTGGCAGCATTCGGATCGCGGTCAGGTGGATGGTATCAATGGCGCGGTGGATTTTAACGTGTTTAATGGCTCGGCGGAGGAATTACAGGCTTTCGTGGAAGGTATTCTTAAGCAGTAAATCACAAAAATCAGAATTTCGGGGGCTGATATAACAGGTGATCAACCCGGTATCATGGGGAAAACTTCATGGAAGAGACTAGCCAATGATACCTGTCGAACTGATTCGCCAAAAAGATTATCCAGCCATTGTTGACTGGGCACTGGCATTAAAAGAAAAAGACCGTCTGGCTGTACTTAAGGCTCTACAAGAAACTGATTATCATCCACTGTTCTCTGGGGAAGATGCGCACGATGCGTTCTCGTTGAGTAAAGTGGTATGCGCACGTAACTATACAGAGCAAAAATTATTCCCTATCCACTGGCCCAAAAATCAAACCAAACTTCATGAATTGCTGGGTAGTAGCAATAGCTCAGTACACCATGCACTCCTCACTTATTTTAGTCATACTGTTCCTGATTATCTCGATAGTATAATTAAAGATTTATTGCTTGCTACATATACTTATCCAGATTTCCGTCTTATATGGAGTTTTTATCAACATGGGTGGATAAAATTCAATGAGGAATCATTTGTCAGTATATTATTTTATGCCGGTAGGTATATGCATAATCCCAGAGATGATATCGCCTGGTTGCGTGAAAACCCACAGGTAATAGAAAAGTTAATAATACCGTTCCCTCAATATGAGGTTCCAGTACTGTTGCGTAGTCACTTTTATCAGGCGGATAACTCACCTTACTGTGGGATCTTGACCGAATTTTGGGATGAAATGTTTAAGCAACTTATGGCTGAAAACCTTCTACCTCGCCAGTTAATTAAGGAGTTATTAGCTTCATTAACAAATAATTTTAAGAAAGCCCGTCTTGACTGGAATATTCGTCTGGTAAACATGTTTAACCCACAAGAAGATGAATGGATTGATAATCAGCAGTTATTATTTTCAGGGCTGAATGCCAGCAATAAATCAGTCGTCAATTTTGTTATTCAGACAATTCAAACATTATACACTCACCCTGAGTTCGACCATTCATCATTTATGCAGTGTTTTCCGGTAATTAGCGGGCGAGAAAAATGCGATAAATCATTATTAATAGCACTGGATATTGCCGAGACATTGGCAGAACGCTATCCCCAATATCGTACAACACTGGCGCAAAACGTGTCAGGAACCTTAATTCAGCGCACCGAAAAATTACAACTACGCACGGCTGAATTAATGTTGAAATACCAGTCAGCACAGGACGTTGCCGCGTTAACTGAGCCATGGTTGGGAGGCTTAAAGCACAGTGTACTGGCACTGTTACAATGTGATTCACCGCTGGATGAAAGTCATGTTATTCCAATGCTACAACATGAGCAGGTTATTGTTCCTGAAAACTGGGATGCGTTGTTGTTTCAAACTGGAAAAATGTTGGAAAATAAAGAAGCCCTGGATATTGAACTTTTTTATGCCGGGATTATTGCTCTGCAAAATGAACTTCCTGCTGGTTATAAAAAACAATTACAACCGTACTATAAAAAATTACATAAAAAGTATCTCGGATCATCAATACTCTATAGTCTGAGAGATTTTTTTCAGCAGTGGTTAAACGATGAATATGCATCAACGCCGGAGCGACATGAACGCCGCCTCCCGCATTTACAAAACCAGCTGGTGCTTTCGCGGCTGCGTGATAACTGCCACTTAACTTTACTGGCAACGCCAAGCCACACGCCGTTCTATGTTTCGCCGCGAATCCTGGTGGAGCGATTGTTGGCCCACGAACGCGAGAATTATCCGGTTGATGTTGATGATTTAATTATCGCCTGTAATCGTATTTTGCCAGGCGAGGTAACAGCAGAAGTGAAGCAACAGGCATTTATGTTAACCGGGAAATACGCCCAGGCGGTGCAATATTTGTTGCGGATTACTGATGATATATCGGCAACAAATGACGAGTTTTTACCACTCTGGACACAGATTACACGCACCCGAAATACAAACGGGGTATTTCCACAATATGAATCTATCGCCAAAGAGCAGGCGAGTTGGCCGGGTATCGCCCAACCATTCACCTGTACGTATCGCATATTAATTGATAAGAATGAATATAAAACCTGGTATAAACTGGCATTAAATAACCGAGTGCCTTATTACTGGGAGAGAAAGAGTCTTCCCCCTTATCCTGGTCATTATTATTATATGAGTCTCTGTCGTGATGAGTGTTGTCACTGGAAGGACGTATTGTATTATTTATCTTTGGTGCCAAATTATCCAGATTCTTGGTTAAATTTCTTTATTCCAGCTACGGCATCGGGAAACGAAGTTGATGGCTTTGAAGAATGTTTATATCCTCTACAATATTTGCTTGAAAACCAACTTCGTGTTCATCATGCAGGCTGGGTCTATATTGCAGTTTGTTTACTTTTTGAGAAAAAGATTAGCCGCGATTTGGCAGCTGAATATATACAATTGGCTATCCAGCATAACTTTGTAGACAGTCTCTATCTGTCTGAATGTATTGCTTACTTACTCATGTATAAGTATGCGCCGGTTAATAGATTTATTGAATATCTTGATAACCACAATGGTGATCCAGCAATACGAAGATTACAAAAGCAAATTCTGGAGAATTGCATCACACTGGCTGGTAAAAAAGATCTGCCTACTAATTATAAAAAAATTAATGGCTTATCTAAATGAATTTATTATACAAGGATGTGAAAGATGAACGATATTAAAGAACAATACAGTAATATTATTGAGTATGGAAATTCTGAACAGTTAATAGTTCTATTAAAAGGATTGAGTGAAAAGTCTCGAAAAGATTTAGCTCCGCTAATCAAGAAGGATATAAAAAGATTAACCGGTTACAAGGAAATATCACGGGATAGATGGAGGATTATTGGTAGTGAAATTCAGTTCAGAATGTTAGGTGTTGCAATATTATGTTGTTACAATAAAAAAGATTGTAATAACATAAAATCTATTGTGTTTAGAAATAACTATTATTTGGATGTGGCGCTGGGTG
>NZ_BBMY01000105.1 GCF_000759775.1 Escherichia albertii NBRC 107761 = DSM 17582 | reverse complement strand
CCTTCGTCGCTTATAAGGCATTTCGTGACGACCCTGAGGCTAATCCATTAAAAACGCCATCCGGTAAGATTGAAATTTACTCCAGCCAACTGGCGGAAATCGCCCGTACCTGGGAGCTGGAAAAAGATGAAGTGATCAGCCCGTTGCCAATTTACGCCTCAACATTTGAAGGCTGGGACTCCCCTGAACGTAGCGCCTTCCCGCTACAACTATTTGGTTTTCATTATAAATCTCGCACTCACTCCAGCTACGGCAACATCGACGTATTGCAGTCAGCCTGTCGACAGGAAGTGTGGATCAATCCTGTTGATGCGCAAAAACGCAGTATTGCCAACGGCGATATGGTGCGGGTGTTTAATCACCGCGGCGAAGTTAGGCTTCCGGCGAAAGTCACGCCGCGCATTATCCCCGGCGTTAGTGCTATGGGTCAGGGAGCATGGCATGAAGCAAATATGTCTGGCGATAAAATCGACCATGGCGGTTGCGTCAATACACTGACCACACTGCGCCCTTCGCCACTGGCGAAAGGGAACCCTCAGCACACCAATCTGGTGGAAATCGAGAAAATATAAATAACTACGACCAGGAAGTACTGGAATTACATTTTTGTTCAATAAGCAATAAGTGAGTAATGATGAAAATCCACACCACAGAGGCGCTCATGACGGCTGAAATTAGCCGCCGAAGTCTGATGAAAACCTCCGCTCTTGGTAGCCTTGCACTGGCAAGCAGTGCCTTCACTCTGCCATTCTCCCGAATAGCCTGTGCTGCAGAAGCCCCGGTAGAAGAGAAAGCAGTCTGGAGCTCCTGCACCGTTAACTGCGGAAGCCGCTGTCTGTTACGTTTACATGTGAAAGATGACACCGTGTACTGGGTGGAGTCTGATACTACAGGTGACGATGTCTACGGTAATCATCAGGTTCGCGCTTGTTTACGCGGCCGTTCTATCCGTCGGCGGATGAATCATCCAGATCGGTTGAAATATCCCATGAAGCGCGTCGGAAAGCGTGGAGAAGGTAAATTTGAACGCATCAGTTGGGATGAAGCTCTGGATACCATCAGCGATAACCTCCGTCGGATCCTTAAAGATTACGGAAATGAGGCTGTACATGTTCTGTACGGAACTGGCGTGGATGGCGGCAATATCACCAACTCAAACGTCCCGTACCGTCTGATGAACTCTTGCGGCGGTTTTCTTAGTCGCTATGGCAGCTACAGTACCGCCCAAATCAGCGCGGCAATGAGCTATATGTTCGGCGCCAATGATGGTAACAGCCCGGATGATATCGCGAATACGAAGCTGGTAGTTATGTTCGGGAATAACCCAGCGGAAACGCGTATGAGCGGCGGCGGCGTCACTTACTATGTTGAGCAAGCGCGTGAACGCTCAAATGCGCGCATGATCGTCATCGATCCTCGTTATAACGACACAGCGGCTGGGCGTGAAGATGAATGGCTGCCCATTCGCCCCGGCACCGATGGCGCACTGGCCTGTGCGATTGCCTAGGTACTGATTACGGAAAACCTGGTCGATCAGCCATTTCTCGACAAATACTGTGTGGGTTACGATGAAAAAACGCTACCCGCCAGCGCACCGCGTAACGCTCATTATAAAGCCTATATTCTGGGCGAAGGGCCGGACGGTATTGCTAAGACGCCTGAATGGGCGGCGAAAATCACCAGTATCCCGGCAGAAAAAATTATCCAGTTGGCTCGTGAGATCGGTTCAGCAAAACCGGCTTATATTTGCCAGGGCTGGGGCCCGCAACGTCACTCCAACGGCGAGCAAACATCCCGTGCCATCGCCATGCTTTCAGTGCTTACCGGGAACGTCGGCATAAACGGCGGTAACTCGGGTGTACGCGAAGGTAGCTGGGATCTGGGGGTTGAATGGTTCCCGATGCTCGAAAACCCGGTCAAAACACAGATTTCTGTTTTTACATGGACGGACGCAATCGACCATGGTACGGAAATGACGGCAACCCGCGATGGCGTGCGCGGTAAAGAAAAACTGGATGTTCCGATTAAATTTTTGTGGTGCTACGCCAGTAACACGCTAATCAATCAACATGGCGACATCAATCACACCCATGAAGTACTCCAGGATGACAGCAAGTGCGAGATGATTGTCGGTATTGACCACTTTATGACGGCCTCAGCAAAATACTGCGACATTCTGTTGCCCGACCTGATGCCGACGGAACAGGAAGATCTCATCTCACACGAATCCGCCGGGAATATGGGGTATGTGATCCTCGCCCAACCAGCAACCTCTGCAAAATTTGAACGCAAACCCATCTACTGGATATTGAGTGAAATCGCGAAACGTTTAGGGCCAGACGTTTATCAAACCTTCACTGAAGGCCGTAGCCAGCATGAATGGATCAAATATCTTCATGCGAAAACGAAGGAGCGTAACCCGGAGATGCCCGATTACGAGGAGATGAAAACGACCGGGATCTTTAAGAAAAAATGTCCAGAAGAGCACTATGTCGCTTTCCGTGCATTCCGCGAAGATCCGCAGGCAAATCCACTGAAAACGCCATCAGGTAAAATCGAAATTTATTCTGAGCGGCTGGCGACCATTGCGGATACCTGGGAATTGAAAAAGGATGAAATTATTCATCCGCTGCCAGCGTATACCCCAGGTTTCGACGGCTGGGATGATCCCCTGCGGAAAATCTATCCACTCCAGTTAACGGGCTTCCACTATAAGGCTCGTACCCACTCCAGCTATGGCAATATTGATGTCTTACAACAAGCTTGCCCGCAAGAGGTGTGGATCAACCCAATTGATGCTCAAGCTCGTGGTATCCGTCATGGCGATACCGTGCGGGTATTTAACAATAACGGACAAATGCTGATCGCCGCAAAAGTGACACCGCGCATTCTGCCTGGCGTAACCGCTATCGGACAAGGTGCATGGCTTAAAGCCGATATGTTTGGCGACCAGGTCGATCACGGCGGCTGTATTAACATTCTGACCTCCCACCGCCCTTCACCGCTGGCAAAGGGAAACCCATCACACAGCAATCTCGTCCAGATTGAAAAGGTTTAAGGAGTAACCCATGACGACACAATATGGATTTTTTATTGATTCCAGCCGCTGCACCGGCTGCAAAACCTGCGAGCTGGCGTGTAAGGACTACAAAGATTTAGGCCCCGACGTCAGCTTCCGCCGTATTTATGAATATGCGGGAGGTGACTGGCAGGAGGATAACTGTGTCTGGCATCAGAACGTCTTTGCCTACTATCTCTCGATTTCGTGCAACCACTGCGACGATCCGGCCTGTACCAAAGTCTGTCCCAGCGGCGCAATGCACAAACGTGAAGATGGCTTTGTGGTGGTCGATGAAGATGTCTGCATTGGCTGCCGCTACTGTCATATGGCCTGCCCGTACGGCGCGCCACAGTACAACGCCGAAAAAGGCCATATGACCAAGTGCGATGGCTGCTATTCACGCGTCGCGGAAGGTAAACAACCGATATGCGTTGAATCATGCCCGCTGCGCGCGCTGGAGTTCGGCCCCATTGAAGAACTGCGCAAGAAACACGGCGATCTTGCCGCCGTCGCGCCACTGCCGCGTGCGCATTTTACGAAACCCAATATTGTTATTAAGCCTAACGCCAACAGCCGCCCTTCTGGCGACACCACCGGTTATCTGGCAAATCCGAAGGAGGTATAAAATGGGAAATGGATGGCATGAATGGCCGTTGGTACTGTTTACAGTACTGGGGCAAACTGTGGTCGGCGCACTTATCGTCAGCGGCCTCGGCTGGATGACAGTGAAAGACGATGCCGCTGCCCGCCAGCGCATTGTGCGCGGGATGTTCTTCCTCTGGCTGGTGATGGGCGTGGCTTTCCTCGCTTCTGTGATGCACCTCGGCTCGCCACTGCGCGCGTTTAACTCGCTTAACCGCGTCGGTGCATCCGGGCTGAGTAACGAAATTGCCGCTAGTTCGCTCTTTTTCGCCGTCGGTGGTATCTGGTGGCTGGTCGCCTTCATCGGTAAAATGCCGCCAGCGCTGGGGAAACTCTGGCTGCTGATTAGCATGGCACTCGGGGTAATTTTCATCTGGGTGATGAGCCGCGTTTACCAGATTGACACCGTGCCCACCTGGCATAACGGGTACACCACGCTGGCCTTTTTCCTGACTGCGTTTCTCTGCGGCCCACTGTTTGGTACTCTTCTTCTGCGCGCCGCGCGGGTGGATTTTCACAACACGGCGCTGGCAGCAGTCAGCGTACTGGCTTTGCTGGTAACCGCGGCAGTCATTGTATTGCAGGGCATGTCGCTGGCGACAATCCACAGCTCCGTACAACAGGCCAGTGCGCTGGTGCCGGATTACGCCTCGCTCCAGGTCTGGCGTCTTGTGTTGCTTGCAGGTGGATTAGGCTGCTGGCTGTGCCCTCTGGCACGCCAGAAATCACCACATGTAGCCGGATTGCTGCTTGGTCTGGTGCTAATGCTGGGTGGTGAAGTTATTGGTCGCACGCTGTTTTATGGCCTGCACATGACCGTAGGTATGGCGGTAGCCGGTTAACACAAATCGTGCGGGGCAACCCGCACTTTCAGGATGGTATGAATGACGCATTTTTCACAACGTGAAGATTTTTCCATGACGGCACGCGTACTGGGCGCGTTGTTTTACTACGCACCGGAGAGCGCCGAAGCCTCAGGCCTGGTGGCTGCATTATCCAGTGACGGATGGCAGGCGCAATGGCCGCTGGCGGCAGATGTTCTGGCCCCCCTGGCAAGTGATTTTCAGGCTGAAAGTGAAGAGAGTCTGTCGCAGGCATGGCAACGCTTATTTGTCGGACCGTGGGCGCTGCCCTCACCGCCGTGGGGTTCTGTCTGGCTGGATCGTGAATCAGTATTATTTGGTGACTCCACGCTGGCGCTTCGTCAGTGGATGCGTGAAAACGGAATTCAGTTTGAAATGAAGCAAAATGAACCGGAAGACAATTTTGGTTCCCTGCTGTTACAGGCTGCCTGGCTTGCTGAGAACGGACGGCAGACAGAGTGCGAAGAACTGCTGGCCTGGCACCTGCTGCCGTGGTCATCGCGCTTTCTTGAGGTGTTTATCGAGAATGCTGAGCATCCATTCTACTGCGCCCTGGGGAAACTGGCCCGTTTAACGCTGGCGCAATGGCAATCACAGTTGTTGATTCCTGTCGCGGTTAAACCATTGTTTCGTTGAAATTGATTTGAAATTACCGGATGGTGACTATATGCGCCATCCGGCATCAAGAAGTTACAGCGTCACGAATAATTCTATATAAAGCACAGACTGCTTTTACGCCTGACCTCTTTTCCCGCAAAATAGTTATCTGTATTTAACGCGCTGTTTCTGCCCATGCACCATCTACACATCTACCCGAATCTGCGTACCATGTTCCGACGTCTGATTATCGCGACGGTAACAGGCATCCTTGCGGCTCTTGCTGTTGCGGGATTTCACCACGCCATGTTATTACTGGAATGGCTATTTCTGAGCAATGATTCCGGTAGCCTGGTCAATGCTGCCGCGAATCTTTCTCCGTGGCGTCGGCTATTAACTCCGGCGCTTGGTGGATTAGCGGCTGGCTTATTACTGATGGGCTGGCAGAAATTTACTCAACAACGTCCCCACGCGCCTACCGATTATATGGAGGCATTACAGACCGATGGGCAGTTTGATTACGCCTCCAGCCTGGTAAAATCACTCGCCTCTCTGCTGGTGGTGACCAGCGGCAGCGCAATCGGTCGTGAAGGTGCAATGATTTTGTTGGCGGCGCTTGCTGCATCATGGTTTGCCCAACGTTTTACGCCGCGCGAAGAGTGGAAATTATGGATTGCCTGCGGTGCTGCAGCGGGGATGGCTGCGGCCTATCGTGCGCCACTTGCAGGTTCTTTATTTATTGCCGAAGTGCTGTTTGGCACTATGATGTTGGCCTCCCTCGGTCCGGTGGTGATCTCTGCCGTCGTGGCGTTGCTGGTCAGCAATCTTATTAATCATAGCGATGCTTTGCTCTACAGCGTGCAACTCTCAGTGACGGTTCAGACTCGTGACTATGCGCTGATTATCAGTACCGGCATTCTGGCGGGTTTGTGCGGCCCACTGTTGTTAAAGCTTATGAACGCCAGCCATCGGTTTTTTATTAATCTGAAACTCTCGCCGCCCTGGCAACTGGCTTCAGGTGGCTTGATAGTAGGCTTACTCTCTTTGCTTACACCTGCCGTATGGGGTAATGGCTATAGTGTGGTGCAATCCTTTTTAACCGCCCCGCCGCTGTTTACGATCATTGCCGGAATATTCCTTTGTAAACTATTCGCAGTGCTTGCCAGTAGTGGCTCCGGCGCACCTGGCGGCGTGTTTACACCAACGCTATTTATCGGCCTGGCGATTGGTATGTTATATGGACGTAGTCTGGGGTTATGGTTTTCTGGCGACGAAGAAATTACGCTTCTGCTGGGACTTACCGGGATGGCGACACTGTTAGCAGCAACCACGCATGCTCCGATTATGTCGACATTGATGATATGCGAAATGACCGGGGAGTATCAGCTACTCCCCGGTTTATTGATTGCCTGCGTGATTGCCTCGGTAATGTCGCGGACTTTACATCGTGACTCTATCTACCGCCAGCACACTGCACAGCATGGATAAGCGGATGTATTGTCCCAACTCGCGCTGTTCGGCTCGTGGCAGATAAGGCAGCTCGCCAATGAGCGGTGCCGGGAGTTTTTTACTCAACACATCAATGATTTCAGCATAATGTGCTAATCCCGGATTGATACGATTCGCCACCCAGCCAATCAGCGGCAGGCCGTCGTTAGCAATGGCCTGCGCGGTCAAAAGCGCATGGTTAATACAGCCTTCCTGAATGCCCACAACCATTAACACCGGGAGCTGTTCCTGCACTACCCATTCAGAAAGAGGACGAAGATCATTCATCAGGCTACGCCATCCGCCGGTCCCCTCAACGACTACATGTTCAACTTTGTCGGCCAGATTAGCCAGACCATTTGAAATGAGCGTGTAATTAATTGGGCAACTGTGCGCCACGCTGCTTTCTTCTTCGCTTAACGCAATAGGATTGACTGCTTCATAAGGCAGCTCAACAGACGAAACACTCTGCAACACCAGGGCATCTTTATTACGCAGCCCGTCAGGCGTTTCTTTGCTCCCCTTCGCTACGGGCTTGTACCCCGCAACTGTTTTTCCCTGAGAGGCTAACGCTTGTAGCAATGCGCGGGAAACCACCGTTTTCCCCACAGAAGTGTCTGTACCTGTAATAAAGAAACGCTTCAGCATCACTAACTCCACCGTTATGCTTCACAAATATAAGCCAGGAAAATAATTCAACGATGAAAGTCTAAGTTATGCGTTCAGCCCCCAAATTGAGATAGCGCAAATTTTGGTACAACAGTTAAAAAATGTTAACCCTGTAATAGACGAATCAACAAAGAACCGTTATACATCGCGTCTTTTACCAACGCGGCCCCCGCCATTGTCCCCTGATTAGAAAATTGGGTGCTCTCAACGCTAATATGCTGGCTATACGCTGGAAGCGCTTGCTGGCGGATACTGTCAGAGATAACCGGGAAGAGGATATCCGCCGCTTTACTTAGCGGTGAACCGATCAGTATTTTTTGAGGGTTAAATAAATTCACCATGATGGCGAGAATGCGCCCGACATGTGTGCCCACGCCAGTAATGATGTCTTTTGCCAGCAGATCTCCCCGCAGTGCCGCCTGGCACAGTGAATCCACCGTTAACGGCTGCCCATGTAACATTGAGCTCATAGATTGATTAAGGCGCAATCGTGCCAGCTCGAGAATGCTGTCAACGCTGGCGATGGTTTCCAGACAACCATGATTACCGCAATAACAGCGTTTCCCGTAAGGATCGACCTGAGTATGGCCAATTTCAACGAGGCTACTGCTTCCCGCGTGTAGCAGATGACCGTCTGTAATCACACCAGCCCCCACATTGTGATCGATAACCACCTGAATCACATCACGCGCCCCACGAGATGCGCCAAAGAGAGCCTCAGCCATTGTCCATGCGCTGATATCATGCTGAATATAAACAGGTACCCCCGTATGCTGCTCAAGCGCCTCGCCAAGCGGCATCTCTTTGACGTCCTCATAAAACGGCATACGATGCACGATGCCATTTTCGGTATCAATAATTCCCGGCAAGGTAATAGCAATCGACGTCAAACGTTCCAGCTTTTTCTGATGACGGATAAAAAACTGATCGATATGGTTGATGATGCGCTCAAGCAGTGGTGTTTTATCCTGCAATGCAAGCTCCAGAGACTCTTCCACCACCAGTTTGCTGCTAAGGTCGCGCAAAGCAAGAAAAATCTCTCCGCGACTAATACGCAGAGAAAGATAGTGCCAGGCTTCGGTTTCCACTACCAGACCCACTGCCGGGCGCCCACGGTTTCCCGCCTCTTTTATTTCCAGCTCTTGCACCAGATGCGCTTCAAGCATTTCACGGACAATTTTGGTAATACTGGCTGGCGCCAGTTGCGCCAGACGAGAAAGATCGATACGCGAGACTGGACCGAGCTGATCAATCAGACGATAAACCGCGCCCGCGTTGGTCTGCTTTATTTGATCAATGTGTCCAGGCTGGTTTTCAGCAACCACCGCATACTCCCTATATTTTCGCGCTCCGAAATAATCTGTAGGCTATGGTGAAGCACTTCGACGCGTGCCGTCAAATTTTTACTTAGCCATGTGATTAACAGCACATTTTTCAACTTCTTTCGCTGAATTTTCCTTCATCCGAGAACATTCAGCAACTGAATACGAAAGTGACTTGCCGCCGGGCTTTGCTCATGATGCTTAGGCCAGACCAGCCACATTTCAGAAACCGCATCTTCTTCAGCAATAGGTACCCAGCGCATTTCATTGAGTTGAACTCGTTTAAAAGAAGCTGGCAAAATCGATACGCCAAGACCGGCAGAAACAAGGCCAATGATGGTCATCGCCTCTCCCACTTCCTGAGTGATGATGGGAGTCAGATTATAACGACACATCAGGCCAAGAATATCGTCGTACAACCCTGTTCCGACATGAGAATCGAAAAAAACGAACGGTTCTTTCGCCAGTTCCGCCAGCGTGACGATGGATTTATTTGCCAGTAGATGATCGTGCGGAATCATCGCCATTAGCGGTTCATGAACGATAACAGCATGGTCGAGCGTCTCCGGTAACGGCGTATTACGCAGTAATCCCATATCCAGCGTCCCTTCGACAAGCGGCGCAATTTGTTCGCGGGTGTTCATTTCACGCGTTTGTAAATGGACATCGGGATAATCACGACGAAATAGCGATAATGTATCTGACACTGCACGAATAAAGGGTGCTGACGACGTAAAGCCAATACGTAGCTCTCCAGCCTCGCCCTGATGCAGGCGTTCCGCGCGGGCGGCAGCCTCACCCACCATAGACAGGATTTGTCGGCTGTCAGCAAGGAACTGTTTTCCTGCCGCGGTAAGCTGCACGCTACGATTAGTCCTTGCCAGCAGCCGTGCGCCAACCTGTTGTTCCAGAGTCTGGATCTGCTGACTGAGCGGCGGTTGCGAGATATTCAACCGGGCAGCAGCGCGACCAAAATGCAATTCTTCTGCGACAGCGACAAAGTAACGTAAATGACGCAACTCGATATTCATACTTAAAACATCTTATTTGAGATTATTAATATATTAGACAGAACAATTCGATTTTCCTACTCTACTTGCGATCCCAAACCACGGGTATATTTAGCAAGGATTTCAAGTGAGCCGTACTACAACTGTCGAGGGCGCTCCGGCAAGCGACACTGACAAGCAAAACGTTTCCCAGCCAAACCAATTCATTAAACGCGGTACGCCGCAATTCATGCGTGTGACACTGGCGCTGTTCTCTGCCGGACTGGCAACCTTTGCGCTTCTCTATTGTGTACAACCTATTCTCCCGGTGCTTTCGCAGGAGTTTGGTTTAACGCCTGCTAACAGTAGTATTTCGCTGTCAATTTCAACGGCGATGCTTGCCATCGGTTTACTGTTTACTGGCCCGCTTTCTGATGCCATTGGTCGCAAACCGGTGATGGTCACCGCGTTACTCCTCGCCTCAATCTGTACCCTTCTCTCAACAATGATGACCAGCTGGCACGGCATTCTGATTATGCGCGCCTTGATTGGTCTGTCGTTGAGCGGCGTGGCTGCCGTTGGGATGACCTATCTAAGTGAAGAAATCCACCCCAGTTTTGTGGCCTTTTCGATGGGGTTGTATATCAGCGGCAACTCGATTGGCGGTATGAGTGGGCGTTTAATCAGCGGCGTCTTCACCGACTTCTTCAACTGGCGAATCGCGCTGGCGGCGATCGGCTGTTTCGCGCTGGCCTCGGCGTTAATGTTCTGGAAGATCCTTCCAGAATCACGTCATTTTCGCCCTTCCTCACTGCGTCCCAAAACGCTGTTTATCAATTTCCGTCTGCACTGGCGCGATCGGGGATTGCCGCTATTGTTTGCGGAAGGTTTTTTGCTAATGGGCTCTTTTGTCACCCTGTTTAATTACATCGGCTACCGATTGATGCTTTCGCCCTGGCATGTCAGCCAGGCCGTCGTCGGGTTGTTATCGTTAGCCTATTTAACGGGAACCTGGAGTTCGCCAAAAGCGGGAGTCATGACAAACCGCTTTGGACGCGGCCCGGTGATGTTATTTTCAACGGGCGTCATGTTGTTTGGTTTGCTGATGACATTATCCAGCTCGCTATGGCTGATCTTTGCCGGAATGTTGCTCTTCTCCGCCGGATTCTTTGCTGCCCACTCAGTCGCCAGTAGTTGGATTGGCCCCCGTGCTAAACGGGCAAAAGGCCAGGCCTCCTCACTGTATTTGTTCAGTTACTACCTGGGTTCAAGCATTGCCGGGACACTGGGGGGCGTTTTCTGGCATAACTATGGCTGGAACGGCGTTGGCGCATTCATTGCTTTGATGCTGGTGGTGGCAATTCTGGTTGGAACACGTTTACATCATCGCCTGCATGCCTGAAAAAATAAGTCCGGGCTGCGTTAAACCTTCGCCCGGGCTTATTGTCTGCTCAACCCAACGTTAATAACCATCCCAAAACAGACGAAGCGCCGGCCATTTCCCGTAGCGCATCTAACGTCATCAGGATAATAAACACCCAAATTAGCGGATTCATTTTGCTGTCTGTCACTTATTATTGATGCACAGCGATTCTACCTTTTTATGGGTTGTAAAAAAGTTAATTCGATCAATACTGGCGATATTAATAGAAAAATTTTCCTTAAGTCACAATACGTTATTATCCCCAATGTAATTTCCACTGTATTTGTACATATCGTTACACGCTGAAACCAACCACTCACGGAAGTCTGTCATTCCCCAGGATATAGTCATTACAACGGCCCCGCAGTGGGGTTGCATGAAAAACCAAATTGAGGGTATGACAATGAAAAAAGTATTAGCTCTGGTTGTTGCCGCTGCTATGGGTCTCTCTTCTGCCGCCTTTGCCGCAGAGACCGCGACCACACCGGCTCCCGCTGCTACAGCCACCAAAGCAGCGCCGGCAAAAACCACGCACCACAAAAAACAGCATAAAAAAGCGAAAACTGAACAGAAAGCCCCTGAACAAAAAGCGCAGGCAGCTCAAAAAAACACGAAAAAACACACCAAGAAACACAGCCAGCAGCAACCTGCGAAACCGGCTGCACAACCAGCAGCTTAAGTTTTCGCCAGCAATAATGGCGCGCCCCCTCGCGCCTGGTATTTACGGTGCTAAGCGGATAAGGTTTAGCACCGCTTTTAGCGGAGGGTACGATGGTGGGCCGTTATCGCTTTGAGTTCATTCTTATCATCCTTATTTTATGTGCGCTTATTGCCGCTCGTTTTTACCTTTCCTGATTGTAGTTATCTGATTTTACTCCCACTTTCATTCCATCCCGGCTATAGTATTTACGAGGGTTCGCTTTTAATAATCATAATTACCCATCAGAGTGTGATATGCGTACAACTATTACTGTAGTGCTGGGTGCAATGTGTCTGACGTCTGCATTTGTTTTTGCAGATAAACCAGATGAATCTAAATCGGCAAACGATAAAGTCAGTACCCTGTTTTTTGGGCATGACGATCGCGTTCCGGTATATAACACGACCCAACCGCCATGGGATGCAGTAGGTCAACTGGAGACAGCCAGCGGTAATTTATGTACGGCAACATTGATCGCGCCAAATCTGGCATTAACTGCGGGACACTGTTTATTAACGCCGCCGAAAGGCAAGCCCGATAAAGCCATTGCACTGCGTTTTGTGTCAAATAAAGGCCTCTGGCGCTATGAGATCCACGACATTGAAGGTCGCGTTGATCCAACGCTGGGCAAACGGTTAAAGGCTGATGGCGATGGTTGGATTGTCCCACCTGCCGCTGCGCCGTGGGATTTCGGCTTAATTGTGCTACGAAACCCGCCTTCCGGCATTACACCATTGCCGCTTTTCCAGGGGAACAAAGCAGCACTGACCGCCGCGTTAAAATCAGCAGGCCGTAAAGTGACTCAGGCAGGATATCCCGAAGACCATCTCGATACCCTGTACAGTCATCAAAATTGCGAAGTGACCGGCTGGGCGCAAACATCAGTAATGTCACATCAGTGTGATACTCTGCCGGGCGACAGCGGTTCACCGCTCATGTTGCATACTAATGACGGCTGGCAATTGATTGGCGTGCAAAGCTCAGCACCTGCGGCTAAAGATCGCTGGCGGGCCGACAACAGGGCCATTTCTGTCACCGGCTTTCGCGATAAACTAAAAGAACTGGCTCAACAATGACGCATAAACGCTGCCCGATACTATGGGCAGCGCCAACATTAGGCGAATTTCACCATTATCATCCCTGCCAACAACAAGACCAGGCCAATCCAGCCTTTTCGGTTTAAACGTTGACCAAACAGAACCCACCCCGCGGCTAAAGTGGCGACAATACCAAAACCGCCCCACAGCGCATATGCGACTGACAGATCAATACCCTTTACAGCCTGGGAGAGTGCACTAAATGCGGCAAGCACCGCTGCCAGCGAAAGCAAGCCATAGATCTTACGGCGAAAACCATCAGAAAATTTCAAAAAAACATTAGCAACGATTTCCAGCACGATCGCTAATGCCAGCCAGGCGGCGTGAATCCATTCAAACTGAGCCATGATTCATCTCCTGTGCAGGTTTACGTACTTTACGAGTACCGGATTTGATCAACACAATTCCGGCAACCAGGGTCGTCAAACCCGCAATTTTCATCAGCGATAAACTTTCGTCAAATAACAGAACGCTAAAAATGGTAATAAATAAAATACCGATGCCTTCCCACAACGCATAAGCCACGCCTAACGCAATTTTTTTAACAGCGAAAGAGAGGAATATATACGACAGTGAAATCATCACCAGCATTAAAATAAACCCACCGTTACCCTCACTGACACTCGCCCATTTCATGGACAGCGTACCGGTAATTTCCGTGGCAATAGCCAAACCTAATAAAAGCCAATAAATATACATATCCTTTCTCCTGCAAGAGAATTATTTTTAATATTCGCAAAGTTCAGCGAAACAAAGAAAAATGGTCAAGCCCGACGCATAGCGCAAGCTCAGGCAGAAGAATGGACTAAAGCGCGTTGCGCCAGTGCTGCTCGCCTGCGAGCAAGATGGTGGATGAGGTACGAAGATGGGTTAATGTAGAAAATAACGTCCTGAACAAATTGTCCATAAAATTACAATTATCCGCACTGTTGCTTCTCATCATCGCGGATGGTAATTGCCCTCGGTAGTTGAACACGCCTGATTTGTATCATAGCTTAAGAATTAACTCAAAATATTTTCACTTCTTTACCCGAACCGTTTGATTTTCGTTATGATGCAGCAATGGAAAAGGCATTATTATTAGGGTCGGAAGAAAAAACGGGGATAAGCATGGCAAAACCGATCATCACGCTCAATGGTCTAAAAATCGTCATTATGTTGGGAATGCTGGTGATTATTCTGTGCGGTATCCGTTTTGCCGCCGATATCATCGTGCCCTTTATTCTCGCTTTATTTATCGCCGTTATTCTTAATCCGCTGGTGCAACGCATGGTCCGCTGGCGTGTGCCACGCGTGCTGGCGGTGTCAATTTTAATGGCCATAATCGTGATGGCGATGGTGTTATTGTTGGCTTATTTGGGCTCTACACTTAATGAACTGACGCGAACGTTGCCGCAGTATCGCAACTCTATTATGACACCGCTGCAAGCTCTCGAACAGTTGTTGCAACGCGTGGGGATTGCCATCTCAGTTGACCAACTGGCGCGCTATATCGACCCAAACGCAGCAATGACGTTGCTCACCAATTTACTAACGCAGTTATCAAACGCCATGTCATCAATATTTTTATTGCTGCTGACGGTACTGTTTATGCTGCTCGAAGTGCCACAATTACCCGGCAAACTTCAGCAAATGATGGCGCGACCGATCGAAGGTATGGCGGCGATTCAGCGTGCGATTGACAGCGTATCGCATTACCTGGTACTGAAAACAGCCATTAGCATCATCACCGGTCTGGTCGCCTGGGCTATGCTCGCCTCGCTGGACGTCCGCTTTGCATTTGTCTGGGGATTACTGGCCTTCGCGCTTAATTATATCCCCAATATTGGTTCGGTCCTGGCGGCTATTCCCCCTATCGCCCAGGTGCTGGTATTTAATGGTTTTTACGAAGCATTACTGGTGCTGGCGGGATATCTGCTGATTAATCTGGTCTTCGGCAATATTCTGGAACCTCGTATTATGGGCCGCGGCCTGGGGCTTTCCACTCTGGTAGTCTTTTTGTCATTAATTTTTTTGGGCTGGCTATTAGGACCGGTGGGAATGCTACTTTCCGTACCGTTGACGATTATTGTCAAAATTGCCCTTGAACAAACGGCAGGAGGCCAAAGCATCGCCGTCCTGCTAAGCGATCTCAATAAAGAGTAGTAACCATCTGGAGAACGTGACTTTTGTTTATGCCAGATGCGGCGTTAACGCCTTATCTGGCCTACAAGTTAGTACATATTCAATGCATTGTAGCTTACATGTAGGCCTGATAAGCGTAGCGCATCAGACCTTTCTACGCAGGCAAGCGGCCTCCGCAGAGGCCGTCGAGGTTACAGCGCTTTCAGAATCGCATCCACGCTGGCTTTAGCGTCGCCAAACAGCATGTGTGTGTTCTCTTTGAAGAACAATGGGTTTTGCACGCCAGCATAGCCCGTGTTCATCGAGCGTTTGAAAACAATCACGTTCTGCGCTTTCCATACTTCCAGAACAGGCATACCCGCAATCGGGCTCTTCGGATCATCCTGCGCTGCCGGGTTAACCGTATCGTTGGCGCCAATCACCAGCACGGTATCGGTATCAGCAAAGTCATCGTTGATCTCGTCCATTTCCAGCACGATGTCATACGGCACTTTCGCTTCTGCCAGCAACACGTTCATATGACCCGGTAAACGACCAGCAACTGGATGGATACCGAAACGCACATTGATACCGCGCGCACGCAGTTTCTCGGTAATTTCCGCTACCGGATATTGCGCCTGCGCCACCGCCATTCCATAGCCTGGGGTGATAATCACTGAATGGGAATTCTTCAGCAGTTCAGCCGTTTCTTCGGCTGTGATTTCGTGGTGCTCGCCCACTTCCTGATCGCCCCCGGTTGAGGAACCATCAGTACCGAAACCACCCGCAATAACGCTGATAAAGGAACGATTCATCGCCTTACACATGATGTAAGAAAGGATAGCCCCCGAAGAACCGACCAACGCACCAGTGACAATCAGCAAGTCGTTACTGAGCATAAAGCCCGCCGCTGCTGCTGCCCAGCCGGAGTAGGAATTCAACATTGACACCACAACTGGCATATCCGCGCCACCGATGGAAGCCACCAAATGCCAGCCGAAAACCAGCGCAATAGCGGTCATTATCAGCAACGCCAGCACTTGCAGGCCGACGCTTTCAGTACGGACAAACACAATCAGCAACAGGAAGGAAACCACCAGTGCCGCCAGATTCATTTTATGGCGGTTTGGCAACATTAGCGGTTTAGACGAAATTTTGCCGCACAGCTTACCGAACGCCACCACCGAACCCGTGAAAGTCACCGCACCGATGAAGATGCCCAGGAACACTTCCGTCAGATGAATATTGGCCAGAATCGGTTCCATGTCCGCGTCATGGTGCAGGTAGCTGTTAAATCCAACCAGCACCGCCGCCAGGCCAACAAAGCTATGCAGGATCGCCACCAGCTCCGGCATTTCGGTCATTTCAACTTTCTTCGCCAGCCGGATGCCGATTGCGCCGCCGATGACCATCGCCAGTAAGATCCAGCCAACGTTGCCAGTATCTGGCCCAAAGATAGTGGCGATCAACGCAATCGCCATCCCGGCGATACCGAAATTGTTCCCCTGGCGAGAGGTTTCATGCTTCGAAAGCCCGGCCAGACTGAAGATAAACAGGATCGCGGCAACAATGTATGCAGCTGTAACTAATCCTCCAGACATATGTTACCCCTTAGTTTTTGCGAAACATTTTCAGCATGCGCTGAGTCACGGTGAAGCCACCGAAAATATTAATGCTGGCTATAAGCACCGCGATAAAACTAAGGAAGCTCACCCAGCCGCCCTGGCCAATCTGCAACAGTGCTCCAACAACAATAATCCCCGAAATTGCATTAGTGACCGACATCAACGGTGTATGCAGCGCGTGGGAGACATTCCACACCACGTAATAACCGACAACGCACGCCAGCGCGAAAACGGTGAAGTGACCGAGAAACTCTTTCGGCGCAACACTTGCCAGCCAGCCGAAAAGAATAATAGCCAGCGCCATCAGTGCGTATTTACGCCACGGCGAACAGGTGCATTTCTCTTCGGCTTTGGCTTCAGGCGCTGCTTTCTGCGCCGCCTGCGGCTGGGCCGAAACCTGAATCGGCGGCGCCGGCCAGGTAATTTCGCCATCGCGGATCACAGTAACGCCGCGAATAACGACATCATCAAAATCGACGTTGATGTTGCCATCTTTCTCTTTGCACAACAGTTTCAGCAGATTTACAAGGTTGGTGCCGTAAAGCTGGGAAGATTGCGTCGGCAGGCGGCCCGGTAGATCGGTATAACCAATCACTTTGACGCCATTTTCAGTGGTGAATATTTCACCCGGCACGGTGTATTCACAGTTACCACCGTTTTGTGCAGCCAGATCGACAATCACACTCCCCGACTTCATGGTGTCAACCATTTCACGGGTAATCAGCGTCGGCGCCGGTTTACCAGGGATAAGCGCAGTAGTAACGATGATATCAACCTCTTTGGCCTGCGCGGCAAAGAGCGCCATTTCTGCTTTGATGAACGCGTCCGACATCACTTTGGCATAGCCGTCGCCGCTACCTGCTTCCTCTTTGAAATCTAACTCGAGGAATTCCGCGCCCATACTCTGAACTTGTTCTTTCACTTCCGGGCGAGTATCAAACGCACGCACAATCGCGCCGAGGCTGTTTGCAGCGCCAATCGCCGCCAGTCCGGCAACACCTGCGCCAATCACCATCACTTTTGCTGGTGGTACTTTACCGGCGGCGGTGATTTGCCCGGTAAAGAAGCGTCCAAATTCATGGGCCGCTTCAACAATGGCGCGATAACCTGCAATATTCGCCATCGAACTTAACGCGTCCAACGACTGAGCGCGTGAAATACGAGGAACGGAATCCATCGCCATTACAGTGACGTTACGCTCCGTAAGTTTTTGCATTAACTCCGGGTTCTGCGCAGGCCAGATAAAACTCACCAACGTGGTGCCTGGATTCAGTAACGCAATTTCATCATCTAACGGCGCATTGACCTTCAGAATGATCTCGGACTGCCAGACATTATTCCCTTCTACAATTTCAGCGCCAGCTTGCACAAACGCTTTATCGTCAAAACTTGCCAGTTGACCCGCGCCACGTTCGACCGCGACGGTAAACCCCAGTTTTAGCAACTGTTCCACTGTTTTTGGTGTTGCTGCGACACGGGTTTCATTGGTTAACCGTTCTCTTGGTATGCCAATTCGCATGATATTCCCTTCCATCGGTTTTATTGATGATGGTTTGCCTGTGACAAAAGATGCCCAGACCGCTCAGGTACGAGCTCAATGTTACTCCGTTAAAATAAATTAGTAACAAACGCCCTATAACCTACTGAAAATAACGCTGGTGATCTAGCGCCCAAAATCACTATTTCGGCGTGAACTCGCAAAATATTAACGATTCAGCATAGATATTGAGATAAACACCTTAGG
>NZ_BBMY01000106.1 GCF_000759775.1 Escherichia albertii NBRC 107761 = DSM 17582 | reverse complement strand
CCATTTTGACGATTGCGAAAATCCCTGCATCTTGGGAAACTGCGCGTAACCCTACATTTCATCCAGGTAACTTTTCATGGCAATCATTCCAAAAAACTATGCGCGGTTAGAAAGCGGCTATCGTGAAAAAGCGCTGAAACTCTATCCGTGGGTGTGTGGACGCTGCTCCCGCGAGTTTGTCTACTCCAATCTGCGTGAACTTACCGTTCACCATATCGATCACGACCACACCAATAACCCGGAAGATGGTAGTAACTGGGAATTGTTGTGCCTGTATTGCCACGACCATGAGCATTCGAAATATACCGAAGCGGATCAGTATGGTACGGCTGTTATCGCAGGAGAAGATGCGCAGAAAGATGTCGGTGAAGCGAAGTACAACCCATTCGCTGATTTAAAAGCGATGATGAATAAGAAGAAGTGATTAAAACGAAAAATTGCCTGATGCGCTATGCTTATCAGGCCTACGTTATCTCCGCAATATATTGAATTTGCGTGCTTTTGTAGGCCGGATAAGGCGTTTAAGCCGCATCCGGCGTGAACAAAGCGCACGTTGTTAACAATCTGAAATGCCGGATACAAAATCCGGCATTTCATTCATCAGAAGTTGTAACCTACTACCAGGTAACCACCCCAACCGGTAGAGCGAACGTTGAAGTTGCCCTTACCAAAGTTCAGTTCTGCGTCGTCGTTCCACTGACCGCCGTTGTGCCAGTAACGGGCTACTACAGAATAGTGCCAGTGATCGTAGTTCAGCGCCAGAATATGGCTGGATGCGATAGAGTTATTGGTGCGTGCTTTGTTACCGTTCAGGTCGGTGAAATCTTCGTCACCCAGGTCAGAGCCCCAGTCAAAGTTGGTGAATCCGATGTAGCTCAGTTGACCGCCCCACAGATCGGTAATCGGCACGAAATATTTCACTTTGAAACGGTAGCCGTCCCATTCGTTTTCGTTCGCGGCACAGTAGTTCTGCCACTGATACTTCGCATACACGTTCATGGACAGGCTCATCGGCAGTCCAGTGTCGATATCAGTACCCAGACCCATGTACCAGGTGCTCTGGCGACCATCTTTATTACGACCCATATCGTAGATGTAGTTGTTCGCGAAATACCACTCTTTGAACGGGCCGAAGCTCAGATCGGTATTAGTCAGTTTATCGATGGAGAAGCGCGGTTCGATTTCCATAAACAGCGGAGAACCGTGGTTCCAGATACCTTTTGCATCGGTGTTACCGCCGAAGAATACCGGCGCATCTGCGTAACCATAGAAGTCGAACCAGTCTTTTTTAGCGAATGCTTCGTACTCGAGGTAGGTATCGTTACGGAGCTGAGGTCCGAAACGTGTGTGGTAGCTTCCTACAACGTTAACGCTCTGGTGCCACCAGTCGGAGAGATACTGCGGTTTGTCATTTTCAGCTGCGTTGACAGTAAAAGATGATGAGAGCGCCAGTACCGCACCGGCTGCCAGTAATGTTTTTTTCATATGTATGCCACTGTTGGAAAATCCCTTGCGGGAGTGAAAAAGACGAAAAATGCGTTTCTAAATATTTCGTATACAGAGGAGCCTATTATAAAAATCATTGCTCACAAAAATATGTGTCGTTTCACAGTTCTATCATTTACGTAATCGATTGCGTTCACGTTTACACACATTCGGGCGGGGATTGTACGGACTTTCATCTTTGTTGCAAACTTTTACTATCATTCTGGCTGATGTCAGCCTGGTAACATGGAAGCGGCGACAGATGTTACAGAATGCACAAAATACCTTGAAAAACGTTTATTGCATAACAGGCTGAATATCGTGAATGTGTACAAAGTCTAATTGTTCAGGTGAAATGCCGTTTAACTGTAACGGGATGTCAACATCGCTGGGGGCGAGAACGCTGGCAGGTGCATTAATCAATTGATTCTGCACATTGATTTTCTGAAAGTTGTCTATTGTTCCCTGAATTTTCCCATATTCAACGGTTCCGCTGAATGCAGGTAAAGGATCATTGGATTCGCCCTGAATACGCAACGTCAGCATTGTGCCATTTGTATCTGGAGAAATATTCACCAAAGATATGCGTAAGGTGCCGATCTGGCTTTCCAGGCGTGCGGGGGTTTTCGAGCCTGGCAGGAGGTAAACACCACTATTGGATTTCGCATTGAGCCTGTTTTGTTGGGTGATTTTGACGGTTTCTTTATTGAGTTGCGTCATCTCTTGACTCAGCGTGCTGACGCTGTGTTTCATCTGGCGGATTTCGCTTTGCTGTACACAGGCGCTTAGAGTAAACAGGCTTCCCAGCAGAATCGGTCGCAAACACACTTTAATGTTCATAGGGCGTCCCTTTTTGTCGTAATTAGCCTAATAGTAGTGGGTAAAGGCCACGAAAACATCGCTCCTTTGTCTCAAAAGCGTTGCGCCTTTGTTGTATCGTCAGTTCAGGGTAAAATAGATTTCTGTTAACCACCTGGTCAGGACGCCGTATGCATTGCCCATTCTGTTTCGCCGTGGACACTAAGGTTATTGACTCTCGTCTCGTGGGCGAGGGGTCATCCGTACGCCGCCGCCGGCAGTGTCTGGTGTGTAATGAACGTTTCACCACCTTCGAAGTGGCGGAACTGGTTATGCCGCGCGTTGTGAAAAGCAACGATGTGCGCGAACCGTTTAATGAAGAGAAATTGCGTAGTGGAATGCTACGGGCGTTGGAAAAACGTCCGGTCAGTTCCGATGATGTCGAAATGGCGATTAACCATATTAAATCGCAACTACGTGCCACCGGAGAACGCGAAGTGCCCAGCAAGATGATTGGCAATCTGGTGATGGAACAATTGAAAAAACTCGATAAAGTCGCCTATATCCGCTTTGCTTCCGTTTATCGTAGTTTCGAAGATATCAAAGAATTTGGCGAAGAGATCGCGCGCCTGGAGGATTAAGCCGTGCAGGACGAGTATTACATGGCGCGGGCGCTAAAGCTGGCGCAGCGAGGGCGTTTTACCACTCATCCCAACCCGAATGTTGGGTGTGTCATTGTGAAAGATGGCGAAATTGTTGGTGACGGTTATCATCACCGCGCGGGTGAACCGCATGCCGAAGTACATGCGTTGCGCATGGCTGAAGAGAAAGCCAAAGGCGCGACTGCGTATGTGACACTCGAACCTTGCAGCCATCATGGTCGTACACCGCCGTGCTGTGACGCATTGATTGCCGCAGGCGTGGCGCGTGTGGTCGCCGCGATGCAGGACCCCAATCCGCAGGTTGCAGGACGAGGGCTTTATCGCCTGCAACAAGCGGGTATTGACGTCAGTCACGGCCTGATGATGAGTGAAGCTGAGCAATTAAATAAAGGCTTTCTCAAGCGCATGCGTACCGGTTTTCCTTATGTACAGCTAAAACTCGGTGCATCGCTTGATGGTCGCACGGCAATGGCCAGCGGTGAAAGCCAGTGGATCACTTCACCTCAGGCGCGACGTGATGTGCAACGTCTGCGTGCGCAAAGTCATGCCATTTTAACCAGTAGTGCCACGGTACTGGCTGACGATCCAGCTTTAACGGTGCGTTGGTCTGAGCTGGATGAACAAACGCAGACGCTTTATCCGCAAGAGAATTTACGCCAGCCAGTTCGTATTGTCATTGATAGTCAAAATCGTGTAACGCCGGAACACCGCATCGTACAGCAGCCGGGTGAAACCTGGTTTGCGCGTACTCAGGAAGATTCTCGTCATTGGCCGGAGACGGTGCGCACCTTGTTGATACCGGAATATAACGGACATCTCGATTTGGTCATGCTGATGATGCAACTGGGTAAACAGCAGATTAATAGCATCTGGGTCGAAGCGGGGCCGACGCTTGCGGGTGCATTGCTCCTGGCGGGGTTAGTCGATGAGCTGATTGTTTATATCGCGCCTAAACTATTAGGCAGCGAGGCCCGCGGATTATGTACGCTGCCGGGGCTTGAGAAATTAGCTGATGCGCCCCAATTTAAATTCAAAGAGATACGACATGTAGGCCCGGATGTTTGCCTGCATTTAGTGGGCGCATGATCTCCCGGCTCGAAAGGGAAGCAGCGCACAAAATATTATGCTAAAATCCGCCCCCCTGCGGGGCCATACTCGAACCCGAAGGAAAAAAATGAACATTATTGAAGCTAACGTTGCTACCCCGGACGCTCGCGTCGCCATCACCATTGCGCGTTTCAACAACTTTATCAATGACAGCCTGCTTGAAGGTGCCGTTGACGCACTGAAACGTATCGGTCAGGTAAAAGATGAAAACATTACCGTAGTTTGGGTGCCGGGTGCCTATGAGCTGCCGCTGGCGGCTGGCGCACTGGCTAAAACCGGTAAATACGACGCGGTGATTGCGCTGGGCACGGTTATTCGTGGCGGCACTGCCCATTTCGAATATGTGGCTGGTGGTGCAAGCAACGGCCTGGCGCATGTTGCCCAGGATAGCGAAATTCCGGTTGCTTTTGGGGTTCTGACCACTGAAAGCATTGAACAAGCGATTGAACGTGCTGGCACCAAAGCTGGCAACAAAGGTGCAGAAGCTGCACTGACCGCGCTTGAAATGATTAATGTATTGAAAGCCATCAAGGCCTGAAATTAGTAAGGGGAAATCCGTGAAACCTGCTGCTCGTCGCCGCGCTCGTGAGTGTGCCGTCCAGGCGCTCTACTCCTGGCAGTTGTCCCAGAACGACATCGCTGATGTTGAATATCAGTTCCTGGCTGAACAGGATGTAAAAGACGTTGACGTCCTGTACTTCCGTGAGCTGCTGGCCGGGGTGGCGACTAACACCGCATACCTCGACGGACTGATGAAGCCCTACCTGTCCCGCCTGCTGGAAGAACTGGGCCAGGTAGAAAAAGCTGTACTGCGCATTGCGCTGTACGAGCTGTCTAAACGTAGTGATGTGCCGTACAAAGTGGCCATTAACGAAGCGATCGAACTGGCGAAATCGTTCGGCGCAGAAGACAGTCATAAGTTCGTCAACGGTGTACTCGATAAAGCAGCACCTGTGATTCGCCCTAACAAAAAGTGACACCCAGGCCGGTAGAGTAGCGGAAAACAGTTTCGCGCTCGCCGGCCTTTTCTTTTTTACCTGCTGAGGCATAACGTATGGCATGCGGCGAGTTCTCCCTGATTGCCCGTTATTTTGACCGAGTAAGAAGCTCCCGTCTTGATGTCGAACTGGGCATCGGCGACGATTGCGCACTTCTCAATGTTCCCGAGAAACAAACTCTGGCGATCAGCACCGATACGCTGGTGGCGGGCAACCACTTCCTTCCTGATATCGATCCTGCGGATCTGGCGTATAAAGCGCTGGCGGTGAACTTAAGCGATTTGGCGGCGATGGGCGCCGATCCGGCCTGGTTGACGCTGGCATTAACCTTACCGGACGTCAACGAAGCGTGGCTTGAGTCCTTCAGCGACAGTTTGTTTGATCTTCTTAATTATTACGATATGCAGCTCATTGGCGGCGATACTACACGTGGGCCGTTATCGATGACGCTGGGTATTCATGGCTTTGTCCCAATGGGACGTGCTTTAACGCGCTCTGGCGCTAAACCTGGTGACTGGATCTACGTGACTGGCACGCCGGGAGATAGCGCTGCCGGGTTGGCGATTTTGCAAAACCGTCTTCAGGTTACCGATACTAAAGATGCTGAATATTTAATAAAACGCCATCTTCGCCCGACACCACGTATTTTACAAGGGCAGGCGCTGCGTGACCTGGCGAATTCGGCAATCGATCTTTCTGATGGTTTGATTTCCGATCTCGGGCATATCGTGAAAGCCAGCGACTGCGGCGCGCGTATTGATCTGGCGCTGTTGCCATTCTCTGATGCGCTTTCTCGTCACGTAGAATCGGAGCAGGCGCTGTGCTGGGCGTTATCTGGCGGTGAAGATTACGAGTTATGTTTCACCGTGCCGGAGCTTAACCGTGGCGCGCTGGATGTCGCGTTGGGGAATCTTGGTGTGCCGTTTACCTGCATCGGGCAAATGACAGCCGATATTGACGGACTCTGTTTTATTCGTGACGGTGAACCTGTCACGCTTGACTGGAAAGGATATGATCATTTTGCCACGCCATAAAGATGTCGCGAAAAGCCGCCTGAAAATGAGTAACCCGTGGCACCTGTTGGCGACGGGATTTGGTAGCGGATTAAGTCCGGTTGTCCCTGGTACGATGGGATCGCTGGCGGCGATCCCTTTCTGGTATTTGATGACCTTTTTGCCCTGGCAACTCTATTCGCTGGTGGTGATGCTGGGGATCTGTATTGGCGTCTATCTTTGTCATCAAACGGCGAAAGATATGGGCGTGCACGATCACGGCAGTATTGTCTGGGACGAGTTTATCGGTATGTGGATCACCCTGATGGCCATTCCTGCGATGAACTGGCA
Organism: Escherichia albertii NBRC 107761 = DSM 17582; assembly: GCF_000759775.1. GTDB lineage: Bacteria > Pseudomonadota > Gammaproteobacteria > Enterobacterales > Enterobacteriaceae > Escherichia > Escherichia albertii. The sequence continues at coordinate 11,735 of NZ_BBMY01000106.1, read as the reverse complement.
ATGGGTATTAGCTGGATTTCTTGTTTTTCGTATTTTCGATATGTGGAAACCCTGGCCAATTCGTTGGTTTGACCGTAATGTGCACGGTGGAATGGGAATTATGATCGATGATATTGTCGCAGGGGTGATTTCGGCAGGGATATTATACTTTATTGGTCATCACTGGTCGGTAGGCATCATCTGATGTGTTAGTTGAACAGTGCAGTAATGTATTAATATTGGGTATGTAATTTAGTACTGATTGCGATTAATAGAGTGCCCCTGAAAGGGGCACTGTTGGTTTTTTAATAATTCATCTTATAAAAAATATTATTAACAATTTCCTCAAAATAAAGGTCAATTGTCTCGTTTATTGTGCTATAGGATTCTAGCGATATGTCATGTATGGCGTTTATTATCTCCGGGCTTTGCCTTATAATTTTATCTATATTAGAATCTACAATAATTTTCGCCATTTGAGACCTCATTAGCGAATTTTCTATCGCCTTAGTATTCAGTTTTTCTTTTTTATACTGAGTTATAAGAGATTTTTTTACATGTTGAGGGTTAAATATAATGTCAGGGGCTGTTGTCTTATTAAATATATCACTGTACTGACTGTTTTTCTTCATAAAGAGATTAATGTTGTTTTTTGTCTCTTTAATTGTTTCTTCTTTATTAAAATGTAATGGGTGAGGGTTCTTATCTGAAATTAAATATTGGATGATTACGTCTGCGAATTGTTTATTAGATTTTTTTATTTCACTATCTTCTACGATTTCTTTGAACGCCTGTTTAAGTTGCTCACCTTTGTTTGTATATTGATCCCAGTTATAATTTTTTATAAATTCATTGTATTGTTCTTTGTCGTTATCTTTATTTTTATTATGAACATTGGATAATATAGCCAGATTCAGTGTTGTATCTTCCATCTGATTTTTATCAGGAATTGTAATGTTTGATAAATTACAACTGCTAAAATTAGCGCCCCGGCAATCAGATTTTGATAGATCTACCCATGATAAATTGGAGCCAATGCAGGAACTATTTCTGAGGATAATACCTTCAAGATCATTCCCTCTTTTGTTTTCGTTATTATAACCTTTACCTGGAAGCATGGTATTATTAATATTGGCACCGTTGCAATCAGTATTATTAAGATTACAGTTCTCAAATATGCACCCAGCAAAATTAGAACTGGTGCAATTTGCATCTTTAAGATCAACGTAAAAAAGCTTAGAATTTTTGAGATCAACACCTGAGAGATTGAAACCCTCCATATTTTGGGTAGATATAGTGGTGTGTGCTAAACAGAGACCTCTTAAATCTAACTTCCCATTTTCATCTGTTTCTAAGGCAATTGAATAATCTTTTACTACCTTGTCATAGAAGATAATAGCGCCTTTCATAACTATTTTGCCATCCTGATCAGGAGCAAATTCAATTTTATGGTGAAAGCTATTATTTGAAACTTCTCTGGTTGCTGATGCAATGTTATTCCAGAAACGGCAGAGTGTATATTGTTTTTGTATGGCTGAAAGGTTGTTTTGTCTTATATTCAAATAATCATCTATTGTTGAATTTGAGTTTATGTTAAGAAAAGAATCTGGCATTTGAGCTGAATCGGCATTTAAATCTGATTTAATGTTGATAAACTCTTTGATTGCTCTCTTCACTTTATCTTTTTCACTGTTGCAAAAAAATCATGAATTTTGTCCCATAGCCATTCGAAAATGTTTTGTTTGGGAGTTGGTTTTAGTGATTCTTTAAAATCTATCGCCGAAAAATTATTAACTTGAACTGGACTAGACATGATTGAAACCCTCTTACACAATATTAATTATGATTTAATATATAAGGGATATGCCTTGGGTAAACTATCAAAATTCGCTCAAATTGATGCTTTCACAGAGTTTTGATGATTTGTTTGATATTCAATGAGTTGTAGGAGCATATATCTTGTATGGGGCTGTTGAGGTTAAAGAAGAATTGGAGCGCACATTATCCCCATCGCGATAAACGATGGGGATAGCCGAAGAAAGTAGAAACTGCAATGGAAGTGAGGGGATTACAAGAAGCCTACTTAAACCCTACCACCGGGTGCGGTTTATATGGCGTTTCCAGTTCAGCAATCTGCTTCGGTTGGAGAGTGATATCTACCGCGTTGAGCAACTCATCAAGCTGTTCTTCGCGCGAAGTACCGATTATCGGCGCAGCAATACCCGGTTTGCTCAATAGCCATGCCAGCGCGACTTGTGCCCGTGTGACGCCTGACTCTTCACTTACGCTGGCTAAGCGGGCCGCTATTTGCGCATCATTTTCATCGCTTTCTTGATAGAGATTTTTCCCCACTTCATCAGACACTTGCCGTGCGGTGGTTTCGCCCCACGGACGCGTCAAACGGCCCCGCGCCAGCGGACTCCACGGAATGACCGCCACGCCTTCCTGATAACACAGTGGCAGCATTTCGCGCTCTTCTTCGCGATAAATCAGGTTGTAGTGATCCTGCATACTGACAAATTGTGCCCAGCCGTGCTGTTTTTGCAGCTCCAGTGCCTGAGCAAACTGGGAGGCATGCATCGATGACGCGCCGATGTAACGCGCTTTCCCGGCTTTTACGACGTCGTTCAGGGCTTCCAGCGTCTCTTCAATTGGCGTGTTGTAATCCCAGCGATGAATTTGCAGGATATCGACATAATCCATGCCGAGACGACGCAGGCTGTCGTCAATAGAGCGCAAAATTTGTGCGCGAGATAATCCTTCTGGCAAATCACCAACGCGATGGAACACTCTGGTGGCAACGACTACGTCTTCACGACGGGCGAAATCCCGCAATGCGTGACCGACGATCTCTTCGCTGCTGCCATCGGAATAGCTATTGGCGGTATCAAAGAAATTTATGCCGCCTTCCAGCGCGCGTTTAATTATGGGACGGCTGCTCTCTTCCGGCAGTGTCCATGCGTGATTACCGCGATCCGGCTCGCCAAAGGTCATACATCCGAGGCAAAGTCGGGAAACGCGAAGGTTGGTCTTTCCTAAGGGGTTGTATTGCATGCTGCCACTCCCGCTATACTCGTCATACTTCAAGTTGCATGTGCTGCGACTGCGAGTTATTCGGCCCATCCATGGGCCTCACCCTTAACAGGGCCGCTGCAAGCAGCGTTCAAATCCGCTCCATGCAGATTTGTCGTTCACCCCAGTCACTTACTTATGTAAGCTCCTGGGGCTTCACTCGTTTGCCGCCTTCCTGCAACTCGAATTATTTGGAATCTATGAATAATTTCTTAAGCATAGCAGGTGTGGAGTTGGGATTATGCCAGCCAGGCCTTGATTTTGGCTTCCATTCCGGCGGCATCGAGGCCAAGTTCGGCGCGCATTTCTTGCTGGGTTCCCTGTGGGATAAAGAAATCAGGTAAGCCAATGTTGAGTACTGGTACGGGCTTTCGATGCGCCATCAACACTTCATTCACGCTGCTGCCTGCACCGCCCATAATAGCGTTTTCTTCAACGGTAACCAGCGCCTCGTGGCTGGCGGCCATTTCCAGAATTAACGCTTCATCAAGTGGTTTCACAAAACGCATATCGACCAGCGTAGCGTTCAGCGATTCAGCGACTTTCGCCGCTTCTGGCATCAGCGTACCGAAGTTAAGGATCGCCAGTTTTTCACCACGACGCTTCACAATGCCTTTGCCAATCGGCAGTTTTTCCAGCGGGGTCAGTTCCACGCCTAGCGCGTTGCCGCGCGGGTAGCGCACCGCTGACGGACCATCGTTATAGTGATAGCCGGTATAGAGCATTTGGCGGCATTCGTTTTCATCGCTCGGGGTCATAATGACCATTTCCGGGATACAGCGCAGGTAAGAGAGATCAAACGCCCCCTGGTGAGTTTGACCGTCAGCGCCGACAATGCCCGCACGATCGATGGCGAACAGGACCGGCAATTTTTGAATCGCCACGTCATGTAACACCTGGTCATAGGCGCGTTGCAGGAAGGTTGAATAAATCGCCACGACCGGTTTGTATCCGCCAATCGCCAGACCGGCGGCAAAGGTCACTGCATGTTGCTCGGCGATCGCCACGTCGAAATAGCGCTCCGGGAATTTCCGTGAAAATTCAACCATGCCGGAACCTTCGCGCATCGCCGGGGTAATCGCCATCAGTTTGTCGTCTTTGGCTGCCGTTTCACACAGCCAGTCGCCAAAGATTTTTGAATAGCTTGGCAGGCCGCCGTTGCTTTTTGGCAGGCAACCGCTGGAGGGATCGAATTTAGGCACGGCGTGGAAGGTGATAGGGTCTTTTTCTGCCGGTTCATAACCACGACCTTTTTTGGTCATGATATGCAGGAACTGCGGGCCTTTCAGGTCGCGCATGTTCTTAAGCGTAGTGATAAGCCCCAGCACATCGTGTCCGTCCACTGGGCCGATGTAGTTAAAGCCCAGCTCTTCAAATAGCGTGCCCGGCACCACCATGCCTTTAATATGTTCTTCGGTGCGTTTAAGCAGTTCTTTAATTGGCGGTACGCCGGAGAAAACTTTTTTCCCGCCTTCGCGCAGGGAAGAGTAAAGCTTACCGGAAAGTAATTGCGCCAGATGATTGTTGAGCGCGCCGACGTTTTCGGAGATCGACATTTCATTGTCGTTAAGGATCACCAGCATATCCGGCTTGATATCGCCAGCATGGTTCATCGCTTCAAACGCCATACCCGCGGTAATTGCGCCATCGCCAATCACACAGACGGTGCGGCGGTCTTTGCCTTCTTTCTCGGCTGCAACCGCAATACCGATTCCGGCGCTGATGGAGGTTGATGAATGCCCGACGCTTAACACGTCATATTCACTTTCGCCGCGCCACGGGAACGGGTGCAGGCCGCCTTTCTGACGAATGGTGCCGATTTTGTCGCGACGTCCGGTCAAAATTTTATGCGGATAAGCCTGATGTCCCACGTCCCAGATTAACTGGTCAAATGGCGTGTTATAGACGTAGTGCAGCGCCACGGTCAGTTCGACCGTGCCCAGCCCGGAGGCGAAGTGCCCGCTGGAACGGCTCACGCTGTCGAGTAAATAGCGGCGCAGTTCATCGCAGAGTTTCGGTAAACTCTCTTTTGGCAACAGTCGTAACTCCTGGGTGGAGTCGACCAGTGCCAGGGTCGGGTATTTGGCAATATCAAAACTCATCAGGGGCCTATTAATACTTATTGTTTATTTATTACGCTGGATGATGTAGTCCGCTAGCGCTTCCAGTGCCGAGGTATCGAGTGACTGTTCAGCCAGTTGACTCAATGACTGGCGGGCATCGTCGATCAGATCCCGGGCTTTCTTCCGGGCTTGCTCAAGACCCAGAAGTGCAGGGTAAGTACTTTTGCCAAGCTGCTGGTCGGCACCCTGACGTTTACCCAACGTTGCAGTATCTCCCACCACATCCAGGATGTCATCCTGAACCTGGAAGGCAAGCCCGATACTTTCTGCGTATTTATCGAGTATCGGCAGAGCATTTCGCCCTTTTTCTCCGGCACTTAACGCGCCAAGACGGACGGCGGCGCGAATTAATGCGCCTGTTTTGTGGCGATGAATACGTTCCAGCGCCTCCAGAGGAACTTGTTTACCTTCCGCGTCTAAATCTAACGCCTGACCGCCGCACATTCCGGCAATTCCGCTGGCATTTGCCAGCTCGGATATCATCGCGAGTCTGTCACGGTCTGAAACTTCCGGCATATCGGCATCGCTCAGAATCGAAAACGCCAGCGTTTGTAGGGCATCGCCTGCGAGGATGGCATTAGCTTCGCCAAACTTCACATGACAGGTCGGTAAACCACGACGCAGGTCATCGTCGTCCATCGCGGGTAAATCATCATGAATTAATGAGTAAGCGTGGATACACTCTACGGCGGCGGCGGGGGCGTCCAGAGTACTCAGACTCACACCGAACATTTGACCTATGGCATAGACCAGGAAAGGTCGCAGGCGCTTACCACCTAATAATGCGCCATACTGCATGGTTTCTACCACGGGAGTGTTCTGAAAGGGCAGTGGGGCGATAAAACGGCTCAGCGCCTGGTTGGCCTGCTTAACGCAGGCTTCGAGTTGCTGCGGAAAATCCATTACTCATTGTCCGGTGTAAAAGGTGTTGGAGAGGCATCTTCGTTGTCAGACAGCAAAATTTGTACGCGCTGTTCGGCTTGCTGTAATTTGGCCTGTCCCTGACGCGCCAGTTGCACGCCACGTTCGAACTCATTCAGCGCCTCTTCCAGCGGCAGGTCGCCGCTTTCCAGACGGGTCACAATCTGTTCCAGCTCGCTCAGCGCCTTTTCAAAGCTGGCGGGCGCCTCATTTTTCTTCGGCATAATGAATGTCTGACTCTCAATATTTTTCGCCCCGCCATGGTAACGGACTCAGGGCAAATAGCAAATAACGCGCAATGGTAAGGTGATGTGCGCAGCAAAGCGATGTTAGTGATATACTTCCGCGCCTGGATGCAGCCGCAGGTGTGGGCTGCTGTATTTTTCCCTAAACAAGTCCGTTAAGACTTGCCAACGAACCATTGCCGCCATGAAGTTTATCATTAAATTGTTCCCGGAAATCACCATCAAGAGCCAATCTGTGCGCTTGCGCTTTATAAAAATCCTTACCGGGAACATTCGTAACGTTTTAAAGCACTATGATGAGACGCTCGCTGTCGTCCGCCACTGGGATAACATCGAAGTTCGCGCCAAAGATGAAAGCCAGCGTCTGGTTATCCGCGACGCTCTGACCCGCATTCCAGGTATCCACCATATTCTCGAAGTTGAAGACGTGCCGTTTACCGATATGCACGATATTTTCGAGAAAGCGTTGGTTCAGTACCGTGATCAACTGGAAGGCAAAACTTTCTGCGTACGTGTGAAACGCCGCGGTAAGCATGATTTTAGCTCGATTGATGTGGAACGTTACGTCGGTGGCGGTTTAAATCAACATATTGAATCCGCACGCGTGAGGCTGACTAACCCGGATGTGACTGTCCATCTGGAAGTGGAAGACGATCGCCTGCTGCTGATCAAAGGTCGCTACGAAGGTATTGGCGGCTTCCCGATTGGCACCCAGGAAGATGTGCTGTCGCTCATTTCCGGTGGTTTCGACTCTGGCGTTTCCAGTTATATGTTGATGCGTCGCGGCTGCCGCGTGCACTACTGCTTTTTTAACCTTGGCGGCGCGGCGCATGAAATCGGCGTTCGTCAGGTGGCGCATTATCTGTGGAATCGCTTCGGCAGTTCCCACCGTGTACGTTTTGTCGCCATTAATTTCGAACCAGTAGTCGGGGAAATTCTCGAGAAAATCGACGACGGTCAGATGGGCGTCATTCTGAAACGTATGATGGTGCGTGCTGCGTCTAAAGTGGCTGAACGTTACGGCGTACAGGCGCTGGTCACCGGCGAAGCTCTGGGTCAGGTCTCCAGCCAGACGCTGACCAACCTGCGTTTGATCGATAACGTCTCCGATACGCTGATCCTGCGTCCGCTGATCTCTTACGACAAAGAACACATCATCAATCTGGCCCGCCAGATTGGTACTGAAGATTTTGCTCGCACGATGCCGGAATACTGTGGCGTGATCTCCAAAAGCCCGACGGTGAAAGCGGTTAAGTCGAAGATTGAAGCGGAAGAAGAGAAGTTTGACTTCAGCATTCTCGACAAAGTCGTTGAGGAAGCGAATAACGTCGATATCCGCGAAATCGCCCAGCAAACTGAGCAGGAAGTGGTAGAAGTGGAAACCGTCAACGGCTTCGGTCCGAATGACGTAATCCTCGATATCCGCTCTATTGACGAACAGGAAGATAAGACGCTGAAAGTGGAAGGCGTCGACGTGGTTTCCTTGCCGTTCTACAAATTGAGCACCAAATTTGGCGATCTTGATCAGAGCAAAACCTGGCTGCTGTGGTGTGAGCGAGGGGTGATGAGCCGCCTGCAGGCACTCTATCTACGCGAGCAGGGCTTTAAGAATGTGAAGGTATATCGCCCGTAATTTGTCGTTGTGACGTCGCATCGTGTAGATGCGACGTTTACCGCATCCAGCATTACTCGTAATAATTATAAATCCCTGCCGCCATCACCAGTTGTGATGCCACTTCATGGGCTTTCTCGCGCCCAACCAGCAAGTCTATAATTTTCAGACCAAAGTCGATAGCTGTGCCTGGTCCCTGGCTGGTCAGCAATTTTACCCGCGCATCCCAGACGACGCGTTTATCCTGCCATTGTTCGGCGGGGATTTTGTCTTTCAGCGTCGGGAAGCCGGTCATATTGCCAATCGGGAAAATATCATGCGGCACCAGCACCGTAGCTGGTGTCGCGCAAATCGCGGCGACGATACGCCCGGAACGGTGGAACTGTTTGACGGTTTCGACCAGCAAGGTGCTGTCGCGAAAACACTCCGCGCCTTTAATGCCACCAGGCAGTACGATCACGTCATATTCGCCATCAGCAACCTCGACCAGCGGTGCATCTGCCAGCAGCTTAACGCCGCGCGAGCAGGTAATTGTCAGGTTGCCATCGCTGGCGACGCTGGCAGTGGTGACTTTGATGCCGCCGCGAACCAGCAGGTCGATAGTGGTAACCGCTTCTGTCTCTTCGCTACCAGGGGCGAGGCAAACCAGTGCCGATGCGCTCATATTCACTCTCCTTTCTTTTTACCATTTCAAACAGGCGGGTGTTTTCCGGTACAGCAATCCCATGTGCGCGGGCGCGGCGTAAGAGAAAACCATTGATATAGTCGATTTCGGTGTGGCGCAGCGCGCGAATATCCTGCAGCATTGATGAGATATTTTCCGCGGTAGCATCAATCACCTGCATCACGTAATCGCGTAAATCTTCCGGCGAAGTATGATGCCCTTCACGTTCAATGACTGCCGCAACTTCCTCGCAGATTTGCATGACTTCTTGCTGATGATAGCGTAATTCACCGTTCGGGCAGTCCTGGATGGCGGTCAGTGGGTTAATTACGCAACTCACCGCCAGCTTGCGCCATAGCTCGGCGCGAATATTGTTATGCCAGGCGACGTCTGGCAATACGGTTTGTAAAACATCGGCCAGATAACTGTAATCGCCATCCTGTTGACGCGCCGGGCCGATATGGGTAATGCCGTTAGCGACATGAATAATGATATTGCCGTCGCGGCGAGCCGCATGAGTGGTTGTCCCCATCAACAGAGGTTGTTCAATATTCTGCAACTCTTCGATGGTGCCCATGCCGTTGTGAATCAGTAGAATTGGCGTGGTTACAGGTAGTGTCGATGCCAGGCTTTTAACGGCATCGGACACTTGCCAGGCTTTCAGCGTCACCAGTAATAGATCGCTGGTTGCCAGAAAGTCTGGATCGTTAGCGGTCAGCGACTCGTTGAAAATCGAACCGTCTGTCTCCATCAGATTCACGCTACAATAAGGTTGCGGTACACGCAGCCAGCCCTGAACTTCATGTCCCTGTTTGCAAAGTGCTGTAAGCCAAAGTTGCCCTAAGGCACCGCATCCCAATACGGTAATTTTCATTGTTCCTCCTCACCCGCAACCACTCCGGGTGTTCAATAAGGCTATCCCTTAATTGTGCATGCTGTTGCGACTATGCACAATTAAGGGATACATCCTGGTGCAGGACTGTCTGTTGTTTAATTTTGCAGGTATTATGCTTCGCATCAAAAATGAAGGGAGAGGAAAAGATGCCATCTTTCGATATTGTTTCTGAAGTTGATCTTCAGGAAGCGCGTAACGCGGTAGATAACGCGAGCCGTGAAGTGGAGTCCCGTTTTGACTTCCGTAACGTTGAAGCGTCGTTTGAACTGAACGACGCCAGCAAAACCATCAAAGTGTTGAGTGAGTCCGACTTCCAGGTCAATCAGTTGCTGGATATTCTGCGTGCCAAGCTGCTGAAGCGCGGCATTGAGGGCAGTTCGCTGGATGTACCAGAAAATATCGTTCATAGCGGTAAAACCTGGTTTGTGGAAGCGAAGCTAAAGCAGGGTATTGAGAGCGCGACCCAGAAGAAAATCGTCAAGATGATCAAAGACAGCAAACTGAAAGTGCAGGCGCAAATTCAGGGTGATGAGATCCGCGTGACCGGTAAATCTCGTGATGATTTGCAGGCAGTGATGGCGATGGTGCGCGGTGGCGATCTCGGCCAGCCGTTCCAGTTCAAAAACTTCCGCGATTAATCGTGACAACATGCGCTTTGTTCATGTCAGATGCGGCATGAACGCCTGATTCGGCCTACAAAGGTTTGTCACTCAGAAACTTTGTAGGCCTGATAAACGTAGCGCAGCAGGCAATTCGCCTCGTTTTTTATGCCTGGCGAATTGACTGTTCAACCTCAAAGCGATTCGTCACTTTGCTGTCGATTTTCACGTAAGCTGAATGTTCTTCTTCTGCAATCAACACTTCTTTGACGCCAGCGGTTTCCAGTAAATGCACTTTTAACGCATTGTTTGCGGCAATGTCTGGCGGAATTTCAATGCGTAAACTGCTGACATATGGTGGTTCTTTCATGGTACTGGCGACCGCCAGCCATACAGCCGCCAGTATTGCGCCAGCGAGAAATACCCCCTGACCGTCAAACATGCCGTCAATCCAGCCGCCCAGCGAACCGCCAATCGCCACGCCGAGAAACTGGCTGGTGGAGTAAACCCCCATCGCCGTACCTTTGTAACCTGCTGGCGACTCTTTACTGATAAGTGAAGGCAGAAGGGCTTCCATCAAATTAAACGCCACAAAGAAAAGCTGCACGCCGACCACCAGTTGCCAGAACTGCGTTTGTGCGTTCCACAACACAATTTCCGCAACGACGATCAGCCCGACGCAGAAGACAAAGACTTGCTTCATTTTGCGCTTAACTTCAGCGTAGATAATGAAAGGCACGACCGAGCCAAAGGCGATTAACATCGTTGCCAGATAGACCTTCCAGTGTTCAGCCGCCGGGAACCCCGCATCAGCCAGCTGTCCGGGCAGGGCAACAAAGGTCGACATCAGCAGCATGTGCAGACACATAATGCCGAAGTTGAGTTTCAGCAGCCGCGGTTCCGCCAGCACTTTGCTGAAACTGCCTTTCACTATCCCGGACTCTCGATTAAGTACATGTGTGCTGCTGTTGGGAACAACCCAAATGGTCAACGCAATGCCGGTTGTTGCCAGAATAGCGATCATCCAGAACAGCGCGTGCAGCCCAAGTTTGTGGGTGATGATTGGGCCAAGCACCATCGCAATGGCGAAGGTAATACCAAAACTCACGCCGATAAACGCCATCGCTTTGGTGCGGTTTTGTTCGCGAGTAAGATCGGAGAGTAGTGCCATAACGGCGGCGGCAATCGCACCGGAGCCTTGTAACGCACGGCCCAGAATAATTCCCCAGATGGAGTTGGAAAGTGCGGCGATAACGCTGCCGGCGGCAAACACCGCCAGGCCGCCGATAATTAATGGCTTGCGACCAATGCGGTCGGAAAGCAGGCCAAACGGAATCTGAAAAACGGCCTGAGTCAGGCCATAAATGCCAATGGCAATACCGATTAAGGCTTCGCTGGCACCTTGCAGGGCCATACCGTATGTGGTCAGAACCGGCAGAACCATAAACATGCCCAGCATGCGCAATGAAAATACGGTTCCTAAACCCCAGGTCGCGCGCCGCTCCGCTGGCGTCATTTTGTAATCGTTCATTAAAACCCCTTAAAAAAATTGCCTGCCTAGTGTAGTGCGGAGCACAAGTCGGGTAAACAGAGTGTTAATGAGTAAATATTACACAGGAGGGGGG
>NZ_BBMY01000107.1 GCF_000759775.1 Escherichia albertii NBRC 107761 = DSM 17582 | reverse complement strand
CCTTCGATGGGGATGTTAATAAGGATATTTTATGAAAATTCAAAGCAGACATATTATCGCCTGGCTTGGGAGTTGTGCAGCGCATTTCACTGAACAGCAAGACTTTTTAACCGCACTCGACAGAGATATTGGTGACGCCGACCACGGCCTCAATATGAATCGTGGTTTCAGTGCGGTCAAAGCAACCTTACCCGATATTGAACGTCAGCATATTGACAACATCCTGAAAAATACCGGCATGAAACTGCTTTCCAGCGTCGGCGGTGCCAGCGGTCCTCTTTATGGGACGTTATTTATTCGCACTTCTGCGGCGATCGGAGCCAGAACGGAATTAAGTCTGGAAGAGTGGTTAGCATGTCTGGAAGAAGGTATTGCCGGGGTAATCGCCCGAGGAAAGGCTGAACAAGGGGACAAAACACTGTGTGATGTCTGGGTTCCGGTTCTCAACGAAGCCAAAAAAAACCTGCAGGCTGGAATGTCGCCTTCCCTTCTGCTGAATACGATGGTGCAAGATGCTGCAACAGCAGTCGATAACACCATCAATATGCAGGCGAAAAAAGGACGAGCCAGCTACCTTGGCGCTCGTAGTGTAGGCCATCAGGATCCAGGCGCGACCTCTTCCTGGCTGATGATTAAGGCTATGCAGGAAGGATTCGCGGAATAAATTATGGTTGCCATTGTTATTGTTTCTCATAGTCTACGCCTGGCCCAGGGAATCGAAGAGTTAGCACAGCAGATGTCCGGTGGTGTCGTTCCTCTGGCCATTGCTGCAGGTATTGATGATCCGCAAAATCCGATTGGCACTGATGCCATTGCGATTATGTCTGCGATTGAATCAGTCTGGTCACCGGAAGGCGTTCTGGTACTCATGGATATGGGGAGTGCACTTCTTAGCACCGGGATGGCACTGGAATTGCTTTCTGAAGAGCAGAGAGGCGCTATCTATCTGCTGGCGGCACCGGTGGTGGAAGGCACCATGTCTGCGGTGACATCTGCCGCGGCGGGACTTTCGGTGACGGAGATTATCGCCGAAGTGGATCTTGCGCTGTGCGCTAAACAGCAGCAGCTCACGCCATTCTCTCCTGCGGGCGAAGTTGTGCCAACGGTATCACCAGTCAATCATTCTGATGAATGGCAAACCTTTTGCTGGACGATACGTAATCCCCACGGCATTCATGCCCGTCCGGCAGCCAGCATCCTGAAAGTATCAGCACAATATTCGGCAAACATTATCGTCATCAGAGGAGATAAACGCGCCAGCGCCCGCAGTCTCAATGAACTGGCGATGCTGGGTGCTCGCTGTGGCGATGAAATCACCTTCAAGGCGGAAGGTGTCGATGCCAGTGACGCTCTCAAGGCAATTGAAACGTTGGCGAAAAATCATTTTGGCGAAGCTCACTTGCTCGCTTCTTCAGAGATTCCGATAACGGCAACGCCTGTGGCCAGCTCCCCTGTCGATGGCGCAATCACAGGTTTGTCAGTACAAAATGGTATCGCTACTGGCCCGGTTAAATGGTTTACCTGCGAGCTACCGGAAATTACACAGCGAACCCCCGATTCTCCACAGGAAGAACTGTCGCAAATTGAGTTTGCAATCGACGTTGTGGTTCACCAACTTGCCGATAAAGCGGCAGGGTCTGAAGGTGATATTTTTGCCGCCCATAAGATGATGCTTGAAGATCCAGAGATTAACCGGCAATTACAACGAAGCCTAGCAAAGGGTAAACAGGCTGAATTCGCATGGTTAGAAGTCATGGAAGCGCTGACAGAACAATATTGTCAGGCGGAGACACTCTATTTACGTGAACGCGAGGCAGATATCCGCGACCTTTCGCGTCAGGTACTGAACCAACTTTGCGGGGTAAGTGAGCAACACTTTATAACTACCGCGCCCTGCATTTTGTTAGCTAACGATCTTTTGCCATCACAGATAGCCAGCCTGAATAAAGCGCACATTCTTGGTATCTGTCTTCATAACGGCGGAACAACTTCACACACAGCGATCCTGGCCAGAGCAATGGGTATTCCTGCCATTGTGAAGGCAGATATCACCCCGCAAACCGTCCGCGATAACGAAACGGTCATTCTTGATGGTGAAACAGGGCGTTTATGGCTACAGCCGGATGAGGTTACCCGTCTGGATTTACTGCAACGTGCCGAAGCATGGCAACAGCAAAGGGAGAGTCAGTTAGCCGATGCCATGATGCCTGCAACTACACAGGGTGGTCGTAAAATTAGCGTGCTGGCGAACATCGGAGACCTGCAAGACATTGATGCCGCGCTATCTCACGGGGCTGAGGGCGTTGGTTTGTTGCGCACAGAGTTTTTATTTCATGAGGCTGCAACGTTACCCGACGAAGAAGAGCAGTTCCGCGTGTATTGTTCTGTTGCCTGTGCTTTTGGCGATAAACCTGTCACTATCCGTACTCTGGATATTGGCGGTGACAAGCCATTACCTTCATATCCTTTACCCGCAGAGGACAACCCATTCCTTGGCCTTCGTGGTATCCGGTTATGCCTGGCGCATCCGCAAATATTTATTCCGCAATTACGCGCACTTCTTCGGGCCGGGAAAGAATATCCAACTCTACAAATTATGCTGCCGATGGTTTCAACGCTACAAGAGGTCAACGCCGTCAAAAAGTTGATACAAGAACAAGCAAAATTGTTGGGGATCCCGACAGAAAATCTCCCTGCCCTGGGAATTATGATTGAAGTTCCTGCCGCAGTAATGATTGCAGACAAATTAGCTTGCGAGGTCGATTTCTTCTCCATCGGCACTAACGATCTGACGCAATATATTATGGCGGCTGACAGGGGAAATAGTGCCGTCGCGGAACTGGTTGATTATCGTAATGACGCAGTCATTAAGGCTATTGATCTGGTGTGTCAGGCCGGACGTAACAATGAAATTCCGGTTAGTATGTGTGGCGAAATGGCCGGAGATACCCAGCAAACCGCAATTCTGCTCAACATGGGAATTGATAAGCTTAGTGCCAGTTCATCCCGACTTCCGGCATTAAAAGCGACCATCAGAACATCCCGCTAATGTGTTGCCCAACGCGATACGTCTGTACGTATCGCGTTTCTTATCGTTCACCCCTGCCCCAAACTCTGCCAGCTGCCATTTCGCCAGATCAGATCAAACGTTAATGGCTCATCGTCGTGGAATAGCATCATCTCCAGGCTGATCGCCAGATCGCGGCAATACGCCTCTTTAAGACTCACCTGCAAAGCGGCAATTCTTGGTTCATGAAATAAAAGCGCGGAACGCAACTGGCGGCAATACCAATTCTGGAGACATTTGTCGCTCTGGTTATGCCCTTGCCACTCGGGCATACCTGAAACCAGTAATGTTGGTAACGGTGAATGGGGGGAGTTAAAAAGTTGAAAGAGATCCCGGCATACGGAATCACGTAGCGATGATGTATTGTTTCCTGTGCTTTCAGGTAATACTGTCTGAAGTGATTGGCGCATCATTTTGCGCACTCCTGACGTCTGGCAATATATGCGGCTTGCCCTGAATATCGGGTACCACAGTATTGATGCTCATTTCTCATAACCATCCCTTTGTTCATTACATCCATGACAACCTGATACAGGCATAGCTTTTGCCCACAAAATATAAAACCTTACTTGCCAATGAATATCTACTGACTTTTCAAGAAAAAAAGCATGGTTTGATGGAGGTCATCAAACATAAAAAAATTTTACTAATATATTCCGAATAATTACGTAGATGAAAAATTTCATGTTACTTAAATTTAATTTCAATGTGTTATTATTTGCTTTTATATAGTTTACTACGTTCCATTGAGACATCTGCTTTTAATGAACGCTAACAACAAAAAGAACATCCCCAATACACCAGGCGAAAATAGCATTAAAGCTGACAACAATATAATAACAATAAATGTTATCTGGCTATAATATATTTCTTCTTGAACAGTTTGAATGAATAAAAATGAGCGTTTTTTTATATTTCTTATCATCAATGTATTTTAGCATCGTTGTACTGACTTCATGTACCTGCAACTAAAATATGTGATGATATGTTCTCACGCTTTATTTAAGGAATAAATTACACATTCTTTTCTGAACATAAATGAAATTTCTTTAACAGGATACAATACTATGTCTATACCTGGCAGCAATTCCATTCACAACCTTATTTCTACAACAAATCATTTCGCCCCACATCCAGAAATCGACAACGAGCTACTATGCAGATATAAACATGCGCGTCTAAATACGGAAAATATCTATATTACGCCTCTTGAACGTGGAGATAACCATAATTACGATGGAGGGAGTGTCGTCGAAATTAGAAAACTTATGTTTGGTAATCAGGGATTCTGGCCATTTAATTACGTAACTGATGCGTGTCAAAAAGCTGATGGTGTTACAGTCAGAGGCAGAGTTGTCAGTCGTGAATGGGAAATCACATCAGAATTAGACGAAATATACGGTGGGAAATGTGAAAAAACACATGTAGCCGCAGAGTTAAACGCGGGTCTACGGCAGAACATAATTCTGGATTCCATTGTCGACTATACCATACATGAAATAACACTGGGCCCGGGTTGCAATATTCCAGGTTATGCAGGAACCACTATAGGATACATTGTAACTCTTCCCGTTGAACGAGCCCCAGAGTGGTCAAATGAACAGCCCCAAATTGATATCTATATTGATCAGATAATGACAGTGACAGGGGTATCAAATTCATCTGGATTCGTCTACGCAGCATTACTTAATGCCAATCCTCAGACTGGAATTACCCCAACAATTGGTCTGAATGCCTATCCAGACACCGCTCCGGTCCACTCACGAATGGGATATGAGGTTATACCTGGAGACGAGAATATGGAGGTCAAACGCATGACTCTGCGCCCCGCGAATCATCCAGAACTGTTTGAATTAAACAACGGTGAATGGAATTACATTGGTCAGTGATGATTAGAAAGTTAATCATCACCGAAATACCGTATGATTTATTTATCAAAATAAGCGCAAGATACATTTAAGCTTGCGCATATAATAATATCAGATGTCGACTTTATCCAACGGCCAGGAATCGAATAGATAGCCATCAAAATAAATATCGTCAACGTTGGAAAACTCCAGCAGACGCTGTTTCACATTTTCCAGATGCTGCCACATCGCCAGTTTAGCTGCACGGGCGTCTTTTTTGATTAATGCTGCAAGGATCTGTTTATGATCGCCCAACCACTCTTTGCGATATAAGCTGTCATCCAGATGGCTGTGTAACTGGATCCACATTGGGTTATTTTCCCGCCACTGCCAGGACTGGCGAAACAACTCTACCAACATGCTGTTATGGGTAGCTTCAGCAATAGCAAGATGAAATTGCATATCGCCGCTTTCACTGCTGCCCGGCGCGCTGGAGGCCAGTTCGCGTTCTTCAAGCTGCAGTGCCTGGCGCATTTTCACAATATCTTCACGAGTGGCCTGCAAAGCAGCAAACTCGGCGATATTACTCTCAAGCAACTGGCGCGCCTGCAACAACTCAAAAGGCCCGGCATCGTTGCAGACGTTGGCATCTGCGCTCTCTGCACTCTCTGCACTCTGACGGGTTAAGCTGTCGAGAACATAAATACCCGCACCACGGCGTACTTCCACCAGCCCCTGGATTTCTAGCATGATCAACGCTTCGCGGACCACTGTACGCGTGACATCAAGCATTTCTGCGATTTCACGCTCCGGCGGCAGCCGTTCGCCAGGATTGTAAGGCGTCGTTATGATCAGATCGCGGATCATCGCCCCGACTTCCTGGTAAGGTCTTTGCGCAGAGGTGGCAGATTTCATGATGTTATGTCCGTTAAATGCGGTTAATCAAATTATTGCCGGATGCGGCATAAACCTCTTATCCGGCTTATAAAGAGTGCGTATTCAAGAAATTGCGATTGACCTGTAGGCCCGATAAGTTTGCGTATCAGGCAATCTTATGTTGACCGTCAATTCAAAACTATACCATTTGCACAGGAAGTTGGCACGTACAGGCGGGCAAAAAAACGAAAACTGGTCAACCAAATATTTATTTGATTGACCAGTAACTCTGTTGGGTAATCAGTTAGTTACAGAGCAGCAACACTCGCGCGGGCACCGCGCTCACACAGTTGCTGATACGCAGTCGTCACCGCGCCAACAAAGTCTGCATTCTGCGGCAGATCATCGGCAAAAATACCGCTCAGGCCCAGCAGCGCTTTCACGCGTTCTGCGCCCTGATACTGTGCGTTGATCTTCTGGAACTCCGCCAGCATCGGGTCTACCACGTCAATGGCATTACCTTGCTCATCCACACCCTGGGTATAACGCATCCAGCCAGCCACGCCAAGTGCCAGATGACGCCAGCTACCGCCGTTTTTCAGGTGCAAACGTACCGGGTCCAGCAGACGCTGCGGCAACTTCTGGCTGCCATCCATCGCGATCTGCCAGGTACGGTGACGCAGAGACGGATTGCTGAAACGTTCGATCAACAGCGTCGCATACGCGTTCAGGTCAGTTCCTTCCGGCATCGACAGCGTTGGCGCTTGTTCCTGCATCATCAGAGCGAAAGCTGCTTTGCGATAATCCTCGTTAGTCATGGTGTCGGCAATAGTTTCATAACCGCCGAGGTAGCCGAGGTATGCCAGGAAAGAGTGGCTGCCGTTAAGCATACGCAGTTTCATCATTTCGAACGGAACAACGTCCGCAACGAACTGTGCGCCCACTTTATCCCAGTCCGGGCGACCATTAACAAAGTTGTCTTCAATTACCCACTGACGGAACGGTTCACAGGCAATGGCGCACGGATCGTAAACGCCCAGTTGATCGGCAATTTCCTGTAAGGTTTCAGGCGTCGCCGCCGGAACAATACGGTCAACCATGGTGCACGGGAAGGTGACGTTCTCTTCAATCCATGCCGCCAGTTGCGGGTCGCGCGCCTGAGCCAACCCGAGAACGGCAACTTTCGCTACATGACCGTTTTCACGCACGTTGTCGCAGGACATTACCGTAAACGCTTTCAGCCCTTTCTCACGACGCAGACGCAGCGCTTCTACGATGTAACCAATTGCGGATTTCGGCGTGGTCGGGTTTTCCAGATCGTGCTTAATCAACGGGTTATTGAGATCCAGTTGACCACTTGCCGCATCAGCGCAGTAACCTTTTTCCGTTACGGTCAGAGAGACAATCGCCGTCTGCGGACGCGCCATCGCATTGAGGATACCTTCACAACCGTCGATTTCCGGGTGCAGTGCTTCTTTCATCGAGCCAATAATTTTCAGTTCGGTGCTTTCCGCGCCTTTTTCCGCTACGGTGTACAGCAGTTGCTGTTTTTTCAGGTTTTCGATCAGCACGCGATCGTTACCTGGCATCAGGTTAACTTCGCAGATCCCCCAATCGCTGTCGGTACTTTCCAGCAGGTGATGAGTGTACATCGCCTGATGCGCGCGGTGAAACGCCCCGCAACCGAGGTGCACAATGCGTGATTCCAGACGAGAATGATCCCATGACGGGCGGGCAACCGGCAGATTGCTGTCAACAATAGTAGTCATCGTAAACTCCAGAATCCGTCTTCAGAGAGTGACGGCAAGGAAGAAGGAACCGGCACGGCGCGCAGCCATGCCGGTGGATATTAACGGCTAAAGAAAGCGCGCTGGATCGCCATTTCGACGCCGCGAACTTCGGCCAGGCCTTTCAGACGACCAATCGCAGAATAACCTGGGTTGGTTTTCTTCTTCAGGTCGTCCAGCATCTGATGACCGTGGTCCGGGCGCATCGGGATCAGGTCTTCTTTGCCTTCCGCTTTACGACGGTGTTCTTCTTCAACAATCGCTTTCACCACTTCGTACATATCAACGTCACCGTTCAGGTGCGCCGCTTCGTGGAAGGTTTTCGGGTTTTCTTCACGCATGGTGGAGCGCAGATGGGTGAAGTAAATGCGTGGACCAAACTGCTTGATCATATCAACCAGATCGTTGTCTGCACGCACACCGTAAGAACCGGTGCACATAGTGAAACCGTTCGCCATGCTATTTACGGTATCAACCATCCACTGCATATCTTCAATGGTGGAGACGATACGCGGCAGGCCGAGGATCGGGCGCGGCGGATCATCCGGGTGAACCGCCATACGCACGCCAACTTCTTCGGCAACCGGAATAATCGCTTTCAGGAAAACCGCAAAGTTTTCGCGCAGTTTGGCTTTGTCGATATCTTTGTACAGCTCCAGGTGCTTACGGAACTGATCGAGGGTGTAGCCTTCTTCCGCGCCTGGCAGACCGGCAATGATGTTACGGGTCAGACGTGCTTTGTCTTCGTCGCTCATGGTAGCGAAGCGTTCTGCAGCCTGAGCAATTTCTTCTTCGGTGTAATCCGCTTCTGCGCCTGGACGCTTCAGGATATGCATTTCAAACGCGGCGAATTCAATTTGGTCGAAACGCAGTGCTTTGGAACCGTCCGGCAGTACATATTCGAGGTCGGTACGGGTCCAGTCGAGCACCGGCATGAAGTTGTAGCACACGGTGCGAATGCCGCACTGCGCCAGGTTGCGCAGGGTCTGCTGATAGTTAGCGATCCACTGTTCGTAGTTACCGGTATGAGTTTTGATATCTTCGTGAATAGGCACGCTTTCCACGACGGACCACACCAGACCCGCTTCTTCAACGATAGCCTTGCGTTTGAGGATCTCTTCGACGGACCACACTTCCCCATTCGGGATATGGTGCAGCGCAGTAACCACGCCAGTTGCGCCCGCCTGGCGGACATCAGCTAAAGAAACCGGATCGTTAGGGCCGTACCAGCGCCAGGTCTGTTCCATGGTTTTTCCTCTTTCACATAGTGGGTTCAACAGCGAAGAGACGCGGAACCCCGGAGTTGTTTAGGTATCCGAATGCATACCCCGCCACAGCCATGACGTTGCATCGGATGAGATGGCGTATAAGTTCTACCTTTTGGTAATACATGTCAACCCGAAATCTAAAATTGGTTAACCATACCACAAGAAATGCAGTCTCTGACTCTTTGCTGCAAATTGCAACAAAGAGTAATCCACGGTGATTAATCAGGGGATGTGATATTCATCGCAACAATGGTTGACCAATTTACATAACATGTCGCCCAAAATAACAATGGCTCAACCAGGTAAGGTAAAACTTTATGCATGTGCTTAACATTCTCTGGGTAGTATTCGGCATCGGCCTGATGCTGGTACTGAATTTGAAGTTTAAGATCAACTCGATGGTGGCTTTGCTGGTAGCGGCGTTGTCCGTCGGGATGCTTGCCGGTATGGATTTGATGTCGCTGCTGCATACCATGAAAGCAGGCTTCGGCAACACGCTGGGAGAACTGGCAATCATCGTGGTGTTCGGTGCGGTCATCGGTAAATTGATGGTCGACTCCGGCGCAGCTCATCAAATAGCGCATACGCTATTAGCACGCCTCGGCCTGCGCTACGTTCAGATATCGGTGATCATCATCGGCCTGATTTTCGGTCTGGCGATGTTCTATGAAGTGGCCTTTATCAT
Source organism: Escherichia albertii NBRC 107761 = DSM 17582 (assembly GCF_000759775.1). Lineage (GTDB taxonomy): Bacteria > Pseudomonadota > Gammaproteobacteria > Enterobacterales > Enterobacteriaceae > Escherichia > Escherichia albertii. The sequence goes on along the minus strand of NZ_BBMY01000107.1, from coordinate 8,574 downwards.
GCTGGCGCCGCTGGTGATCGTGATTGCCGCCGAAGCCAAAATCCCGTTCCTGAAACTGGCTATTCCGGCAGTAGCAGCAGCTACCACCGCGCATTCGCTGTTCCCACCGCAACCGGGTCCGGTGGCACTGGTGAATGCGTATGGTGCGGACATGGGGATGGTTTATATCTATGGTATGCTGGTGACTATCCCCAGCGTAATCTGCGCTGGCCTGATCCTACCGAAGTTCCTCGGTAATCTTGAACGCCCAACGCCGTCATTCCTGAAAGCGGATCAATCGGTCGATATGAATAATCTGCCCTCTTTCGGCATTTCGATTCTGGTTCCGCTGATCCCGGCGATCATTATGATATCCACGACCATCGCCAACATCTGGCTGGTCAAAGACACACCGGCGTGGGAAGTGGTTAACTTTATTGGCTCTTCGCCGATTGCCATGTTTATCGCTATGGTCGTGGCGTTCGTGCTGTTCGGCACCGCACGCGGTCACGATATGCAATGGGTAATGAATGCCTTTGAAAGCGCAGTAAAAAGCATTGCGATGGTAATTCTGATTATCGGTGCGGGCGGCGTGCTGAAACAAACCATCATTGACACCGGCATTGGCGACACCATCGGTATGCTGATGTCGCACGGCAACATTTCACCCTACATCATGGCATGGCTGATCACCGTACTGATTCGCCTGGCGACCGGTCAGGGGGTTGTTTCAGCAATGACTGCCGCCGGGATTATTAGCGCAGCAATCCTTGATCCAGCAACAGGGCAACTGGTTGGCGTGAACCCGGCGCTGCTGGTGCTGGCGACGGCGGCGGGTTCCAACACCCTCACTCATATTAACGATGCCTCCTTCTGGCTGTTCAAAGGCTACTTTGATCTGTCAGTCAAAGACACGCTGAAGACCTGGGGACTGCTGGAACTGGTCAACTCCGTGGTTGGGCTGATTATTGTGTTGATTATCAGCATGGTCGCGTAAAGGAACATTAGAGCCTGCTATTGGCAGGCTCAGTTCGGATTGTTGGCAAAGTACGCCTTGTTTATGCCAGATGCGACACTGGCGCATTTTATCTGGCCTGCAAAAGACTCACGTGCAGGTTTTGTAGGCCTGATAAGCGTTGCGCATCAGGCGATATTGCGCACCAGCATTGGCACGTTCTGTTATTTATTGATAAACAAAAGTCACACCAATAATCGACTGCACATTCCCTGCAGTCACCTGTCCTCCGGTACGAGCATAATTTGCCGTTAACCCAAGACTAACCGCCGAAGTCCCTACAGCCCCTAATGACACCGTGCTATTCGCCGGAATAACCGCGCCATTACGCGTCAACTGCACGCCGACTCCCTGTGCTGGCGAAAACGACGCCGTATTGGTGAAAATCGAGTGGCCCGCATCTGCGGTTGTGCCTGAAAGGTAATACCCCAGGTTTTGGCTCTTCGCACAATAAACGGTGAGAGGAATCGACACTGAACCGGGATAGTCAGGCAGTGTAACGGTGACATCACGAGCGGAAACATCACAGCCGCCAGTGGGGACCACCACATCGTTATTGGCATAAATATTCCAGACGAACTGAAAATCGTCGCCGTTATAGTTATTCGTCTGGCGCAAAATAAGCACGGCAATTACGCGACACCACCCGCACTGCTGACCGGCGTCAGATAAAGAGCAACAGGCCAGGGTTTATCCGCTCGCGAATCATAAACAATGCGCGGCGTTTCGCTGGTCGTAGGGAAAGGATAGCTATTGCCATTATATTTCACGGTCCCGGAAAAATTGGCTAATACGCCGCCATAAGCCGACCCTTGCCGCAGCGTTACATAATCGGTAATCGTTTCCGGGTAATCGTTATGACAAAAGATCTGCGTCGAAAGATCCACGACCAGGTTTTGCCCTACATTTACGGCGGGCGTAAGGTTTACATAGACATTGGCGCTACCGCCGCCAATAGGAATAGCCGTACCATTGGCGGTTTTACAGGCGAATGACCAGGCATTTACAGACCACCCCATCAGTACTGCGGCAAGCAAGGTGATAACTCTTTTCATTACAATGCTCTCTTCTGGTTTAGCTGTAGGTATAAGTGATGTTAATCACTGCCTGAATGGTTCCTTGCGTGGCGCCACCGTTTACTGTCAATGCTCTGAGCTGCAACGGGAAATGCGCTGATTGTGTAGCGTCGTCCACCTGAACGGTTTTGGTCGCGCCGGTATTTAATGTGTTACCACTGGCATCCTGTAGCTCTAACTGGATGTTTTGTGCAGTCCCCTGATTTTTATAATACCCGGTACTGTCGGCTGTCCCACTGAAGCTGGCGGTGACTCTGGAAGTCCCTACCGGACAATGACTCAACTCAAGTGCAACATCGTGCCAGGCCGATGCCGCCCCGGCAGATATCAGACTGAAAGAATAAAGATCGCCGAGATCGACCATAGCATTCGTAGTGGACACTGTGCACGGCTTTGCAACGACCTTACCGTTTACGGTGATAGTGACATCGGCAGCACGCGCCGCCATGCACGAAAAAGCCAGCATTACCGCCCAAAACCAGCCGTATTGGCTCCATTTCATGAGTATCTCCAGTTACTGATATTCAAGAGTGAATGTTGCCGTGGCATTGATATGCCCCGCCGTGACGGGCACCTGTGTGGCCATCAGTCGAGCGTAAAAAACTACAGCTCTCATTCCTGGTATGCCGGTGCAGAGGTCGGGTATCGTTACCACTTGTCGGAAGAGTCCTGGGTGGAGCCACAGATGGAGCTGGTTTACGGTTCTGTGTCAGGAAAATCTTTTAGCTGGGAAGACCGGGGAATGGCCCTGAGCATGAAAGACAAGGATTATAACCCACTGATTGGCCGTACCGGTGTTGACGTGGGAAGAACCTTCTCCGGAGACGACTGGAAAATTACCGCGCGAGCCGGGCTGGGTTACCAGTTCGACCTGCTGGCGAACGGAGAAACGGTTCTGCAGGATGCATCCGGAGAGAAACGTTTTGAAGGTGAAAAGGACAGCAGAATGCTGATGAATGTGGGGATGAATGCGGAAATTAAGGATAATATGCGTTTTGGCCTGGAGCTGGAGAAATCAGCGTTCGGGAAATATAACGTGGATAATGCGATAAACGCCAACTTCCGATATTCTTTCTGACAATTTTATTAAAATGCACCTTCTTAAAGAAGGTGCATAAAAAATCCGAAAACTTTAAAAATAGCTATTAATGATTTAATATAGAGGTATTAAATGATTAGCAACATTAGTTCTGCGTTATCGAGTCTTTCTCGTGGTATAGCGACTGCAGTTCGAAGCAGCAGTTTCTCTGTATCACCGCAAAAAGTGTCACTAACCCCTATAAAGATTAATTCGCCTTTCTCCCCGAGCAATAGTTCCCTTAACGCAACAAAGCTTTTTACAGCCCAAAATTCTACCCTGGTATCAGGCTCTTCCCGTTCAGCATCGCTTCATCAGCCAGCAACAGGTGGTGGTTCTGCAGCCCAGCCACTTCCGGATGTGGCACAGCGTCTGATAGACCATCTTGCTGCACATGGTATTCAGCCAGCCCGGAATATAACAACATCCTCGCCTCTGACGCCCAGCCGACCGACATCACCGCCGCCGGTATCAAATGAAGCATCTCAGCCATTGCCGGACATAGCACAACGTCTGATAGACCATCTTGCAGAGCATGGTATTAAGACTTCGCGTAATTCCTGATTACGTGGTTATTAATGGGCCTTCCCCGATCATGTTGGGAAGGCTCAGAATGCTATATTCAGTTTCCTATAGTGGTGCATCACTCCCGGCTTAAAGGTAAGCTGGCTCACCAGAACCGTATTAATATTTATTGAGGGGTCAGATCAACTTTCCAGGGCAACAGATCGCGTCCCCGGTTTGCCGGCCAGTCCTGGATATTCTCAATGACGTAACTCAGCCATTTTTCCGGCTCCACATTGTTCAGACGGCACGTGCCGATCTGCGAATACAGTACCGCCGGCTGTTCGCCGCCACTGTCGGAACGCGCGAACAGCCAGTTCTTGCGGTTACGGGCTGAAGACTGGCGCAGGGCGGATGGCAGTAGCGGACCATATTGCTCCCCCAACGTTTCCGCCATTTCTTTCTGACAGACGTTTAAATCTGGCCTGCCAGATTGGTGTTGAGGTGAGAATATCACCTTTAATCAGGTGACCAAATTTAGTAAACCACTACACATCAACATATCGAAACTCACTCAGAGACGCGTATCCACACCGGGCAATACGCAGAAGTGTTGTTCTGCCGAACTAAAATGGCATTCCTCTTTGAGGACGATCATTCCGGGGGTAAAAGGTTCACGACTGAGTGGATGTGTAGCATTGCGCCGGAGAATTTCAGTCAGAGCGTTTTTATCGTATAAAGAACTGACGTTTGAGCATTGTGCATTTTTGACAAAAACCCCTGTTTCCGGGATACACAGGGTTATCGGACATCTCAGATGCTGCTCACTGCAGGAAAATTCACCAGGATTAACAGAAAATGCAAAAGAGTTAACTCTGTTCTGAACTTCATTTCTGACACTTTCCTGCAAAGATGAAGCTGAGCGAGTTTGCTCCATGTACAGACTGAATGCCTGCAGAAAAGAGCTCCCTCCGTTGAGCTGTCTCTCTAGGCTGTCAGCGAGTTGACGATGCCTCCGCTCCCCAATGCGCTCCAGAAAACTGCCCGGAATGGGAGCCACACTAAATCCGTCCATAAATGAAACATGATGAAGTTGAAAACTACGGCCTCCAACCAAAAGCACATCACTCTGATTGCTTCTTGCGACATTACGTAACGCCTCCAGTTCACTTGCTGGCAACAGCCTTCCATTTGAGAGATTTAACATAACAGGCATATATTTTCCTTTTTTAAATAATTACCACCACAAAAACAAACAATAATGAATACAGGAAACGAATCAAATGAAGCAGGGGCACCACAGCATCCTTTACGTAATGACTATTGCCTGATAAAATAACCATGATTTTGCTATATTGTAAATACAAACAAAAGGAATTGCTATGCCAGCGAATATATCAGGAAACTCTGTCAGTTCTTTAGGGTGCAGTTTTTTTAGCAGGCCGTCCTTTCTGGGGGGGCGGAAGGAGATTCTGCAATTCTCAATGGGGGAGAGAATCATCACTTTCTCTGTGAATCAGATGAATAAAATTATTCTGAATACGGTCACCCGACAGAGCACTAAAGATATTAGTGCATGGAAAAGTGATGAGCGAATAGTTTATCCCTCACGATTAATCAATATGGGAATTGATAAGCATTGCTCCGAAAATAACACGAATATTACGGGTGATGTTCGTCAACGCGTTTTTACTCTGATAGCGGAGGACTTTGGAATCAAATTAGATTCTAATGCAGCACAAAGCTCTATAACTCATATCGTCAATGGAAACGGCTGGTTTAGTAAAAAATTAGCTTCCCTTTGTGAGGGGATGAGTAGAGATGATAAGAATAAGACCAGAGATATACTGGAAAATAAGCTGGCAGACAGATTTTTTGAGAAACATATTGATAGCAAAATAGACATAAAAAAATTACAGGATAGCGTAGAAAGTTATATTATTTTGGCAAAATCCATGTCGGCAAAATAATCACCTTTAATATCATATTATAAATATTGACTGTTCCCCAGGAAGAACTCGACCAACAGGGTTCTTCTTGGGATTATGCGCAAAACTATTACTTTTTTATCCATATACAATATCATGCCCCCACCAGAAACAACATTATGATGGGTTGTCTTACTCTCCCTTTTTTTCAATTATCCCGGTTTCAGGCTGAGATATTACACTTTATTCATGTCAGGCACAGGTAAATGGAATTTTTCTTATCCCAAAAGTACCTGTTGCTGTTTATCCGGATTAATCACTTTTCTTTATCAATGCAAATCAAAAAAAACCAGAGTAAATGCCTTTGCAATTGTATGAGATGGAATGAAATGCATTACAACAACATTGTAATGCATAAAGAAATTAATTATTTTGTTTTTAATGGTAGAAGCATTCATACGTTATGGATTGCAGTAAGGTAAGAACCTCGTACATGATATTTATCAACAGCCTCACAACATGGAAAAAAAATGGTTAAACTATATATACAAAAAAATCACCTTGAAATATTTTTTTCCATCTCCCCTTTCCTAGGTTAACCAGAACAATACTTACACTGGAGTGTGAACTATGAAAAGGGCATTATGTCTGTTAAGTATGGTTTTATCTTTAACTGCCGGGCAAACACATGCAGATATGAACAATTATCTAGGATATACATCTGGTGAGATTAGCGCATCTATTGGATGCACTATTGAGAACCTGTACATAGATTTGTGTAATTGCCTGTTTTTGATATGTTCACTCCAACACCGGAGACAGGCAAATTATGGACGAAAATAAACTCAAAGCGCTGGCGGCTGAACTGGCTAAGGGCCTTAAAACCGAAGCTGATCTTAACCAGTTTTCCCGTATGCTGACTAAGCTGACCGTCGAAACGGCGCTCAATGCAGAGCTGACTGACCATCTCGGGTATGAGAAAAATGCACCTAAAAAAGGCTCTAATACCCGCAATGGCTACTCGTCAAAAACGCTGCTTTGCGATGACGGCGAGATTGAGCTGAACACACCGTGATGCGGGCACTGATACCCCTCAGCACAGAGCAACAGGCCGCATGGCGGCGGTGGCGGAGACGGAAAAACGCCGCCATCAGGGAAACACGCTGGCGGAATATCCGTATGCGGGGGCGTTTTTCCGCTGTCTGAATGGAAGCCGCAGGATATCGCTGTCTGACCTGCGATTTTTCATGCCGTCCCTGACCGCAGAAGAACTGCACGGCAACCGTCTTCAGTGGCTGTATGCCATCGATGTGCTGATTGAAACACAGGGCGAGGTCTGCCTCCTTCCCCTTCCCGGTGATGCAGCAGAGCGGTTGTTCCCGTCGGTGCGGTTCCGTGTCAGGGAACGCAGTCGCCATAAATCCGCGCTGGTCATGCAGAAGTACAGCCGCCAGCAGGCACGGGAGGCAGAGCAGAAAGCCCGTGCGTACCAGGCGCTGGTTGCTCAGGCTGAAATCGAACTGGCGTTCCATTCACCGGAAACAGTCGGAAGCTGGCATGCACGCTGGAGTGACCGGGTGGCAGAGCATGACCTGGAAACTCTGTTCTGGCAGTGGGGTGAGCGTTTTCCGTCACTGGCCGGAATGGAACGCAGGCAGTGGCAGGATATGCCATTCTGGCAGGTCATCGCAGAGGCTGGTATGGCGGCAAGGGAGGCCGGTCATGCTGTCCGTGAGATGGAGCGGTGGATGGTGCCGAACAAACTCCGGGAGGCGGCGTGAAGTGGCGTTACTCACTGCGCTGGAAACTGCCTTCTCCCTGTCCTGGCAAGCATGAACTGGTTTCAGAAGTGGTGGAGGCGGGGCAGCCTGCACCGGCATCCGTTATGTCACGCTGGGTTGCCGGAGCAGGGTATGCGGTCTGTCTGGATTTTATTTCTGACCGCCCGGTGCGCCGCTGGCGCGAAGAACGTAAGGCTACGGTACGACAGCGGAATCTGGAGAAACGTATCAACAGGTATGCACCACTGTTTGCGGATGAACTGATTGCCCGTGAACTGGCTGAACGACCGGATTATTTTCAGGGAAAGTGAGTGTGGTCAGCGTGCAGGGATATGGGCTATGATGTGCCCGGCGCTTGAGGCTTTCTGCCTCATGACGTGAAGGTGGTTTGTTGCCGTGTTGTGTGGCAGAAAGAAGATAGCCCCGTAGTAAGTTAATTTTCATTAACCACCACGAGGCATCCCTATGTCTAGTCCACATCAGGATAGCCTCTTACCGCGCTTTGCGCAAGGAGAAGAAGGCCATGAAACTACCACGAAGTTCCCTTGTCTGGTGTGTGTTGAGCGTGTGTCTCACACTGTTGATATTCACTTATCTGACACGAAAATCGCTGTGCGAGATTCGTTACAGAGACGGATACAGGGAGGTGGCGGCTTTCATGGCTTACGAATCCGGTAAGTAGCAACCTGGAGGCGGGCGCAGGCCCGCCTTTTCAGGGCTGATGCTGGTCTAATTGCACTGAAGCGCCTTTATAAAGGGGCTGCTGGTTCGCCGGTGGCCCCTTTCTCCTTGCTGGCATTGTACGGGCATGAACAACCAGACTGCCAGGAAGGCGGTTTCCCTCCGGGAACGGGGATGAACGAGCGCCTGCGGCGCTCGTTCTTTTCCCCCGCCTTCTCTTATGGCCTGTCAGAAATCACATCACCTTCCCTGTGATTATTCTCTTTTTCCTCCTGTTCTGACTCTGATTACTGCTGCCCTGATTCCTGTCTGTCTTGTTCTTCTTCGTAAGCGGCTCGTCAGAACCGTATTGATATTTACTGAGAGGTCAGATCAACTTTCCAGGGCAACAGATCGCGTACCCGGTTTGCCGGCCAGTCCTGGATATGTTCAATGACGTGACGCAGCCACTTTTCCGGCTCCACATTGTTCAGGCGGCATGTGCCGATCAGCGAGTACAACACCGCCGCATGTTCGCCACCGCTGTCAGAAC
>NZ_BBMY01000108.1 GCF_000759775.1 Escherichia albertii NBRC 107761 = DSM 17582 | reverse complement strand
ACAAAAAAGCCAGCCTGTTTCCAGACTGGCTTTTGTGTTTTTCAAGCCGGTGTTACATCGCTTTTTTAGTCAACTCGATAACGCGCAACTGCGCGATCGCTTTGGCCAGTTCCGCAGACGCCTGAGCGTAATCCACGTCGCCGTGAGAGCTGTTAATGTGCTCTTCCGCTTTGCGTTTCGCTTCCATGGCTCGCGCTTCGTCGAGATCCTGACCGCGAATTGCAGTGTCGGCCAGAACGGTCACGTTGCCGGGCTGCACTTCAAGAATGCCGCCAGACAGATAGATAAACTCTTCGTGACCGTGCTGTTTCACGATGCGAATCATACCAGGCTTAATGGCGGTGAGCAGCGGCGCGTGGCCCGGGTAAATTCCCAGTTCACCTTCGCTACCCGTTACCTGGATTTTCTCGACCAGACCAGAGAACATTTGTTGCTCTGCGCTGACGACGTCCAGGTGGTAAGTCATTGCCATATCACCCTCCGATTAAGGCGTTAAAGTTTTTTGGCTTTTTCCACAGCTTCTTCGATGGAACCGACCATGTAGAACGCCTGCTCCGGCAGGTGATCGTATTCGCCTTCCATGATGCCTTTAAAGCCACGGATGGTGTCTTTCAGGGAGACGTATTTACCCGGAGAACCGGTGAATACTTCTGCCACGAAGAACGGCTGGGACAGGAAGCGCTGGATCTTACGAGCGCGTGCTACCACCAGTTTGTCTTCTTCAGACAGTTCATCCATACCCAGGATGGCGATGATATCTTTCAGTTCCTGATAACGTTGCAGGATGGACTGTACACCACGCGCGGTGTCGTAGTGTTCCTGACCAACCACCAGCGGGTCCAGCTGACGGCTGGTGGAGTCCAGCGGGTCAACGGCCGGGTAGATACCCAGAGACGCGATCTGACGGCTCAGTACCACGGTTGCGTCAAGGTGCGCAAAGGTGGTTGCCGGAGACGGGTCAGTCAAGTCATCCGCAGGTACGTATACCGCCTGTACGGAGGTGATAGAACCGGTTTTGGTGGAGGTGATACGTTCCTGCAGAACGCCCATCTCTTCCGCCAGGGTCGGCTGATAACCTACCGCTGAAGGCATACGACCCAGCAGTGCGGATACTTCCGTACCGGCCAGGGTGTAACGATAGATGTTGTCAACGAACAGCAGAACGTCACGACCTTCGTCACGGAATTTCTCAGCCATGGTCAGGCCGGTCAGAGCAACGCGCAGACGGTTTCCCGGCGGCTCGTTCATCTGGCCATACACCAGGGATACTTTGTCGATAACGTTGGAGTCGGTCATTTCGTGGTAGAAGTCGTTACCCTCACGAGTACGTTCACCTACGCCCGCAAACACTGAATAACCGGAGTGCTCGATCGCGATGTTACGAATAAGCTCCATCATGTTTACGGTTTTACCTACACCCGCACCACCGAACAGACCGACTTTACCGCCCTTAGCGAACGGACACATCAGGTCGATAACTTTGATACCGGTTTCCAGCAGTTCCTGAGAGTTTGACAGCTCTTCGTAGGAAGGTGCTGCGCGGTGAATAGCCCAACGCTCTTCTTCACCGATTTCGCCTTTCATGTCGACCGGTTCGCCCAGTACGTTCATGATACGGCCCAGAGTCGCTTTACCTACCGGGACTTCGATCGGGTGTTCGAGGTCTTTTACATCCAGACCGCGACGCAGACCGTCGGAGGAACCCATTGCGATGGTACGCACGATACCGCCGCCGAGCTGCTGCTGAACTTCCAGCACCAGACGCTCATTACCATTTTGCACCTCAAGAGCATCGTACACGCGCGGTACGGCATCCTGAGGGAATTCGACGTCAACTACGGCGCCGATTACCTGGACAATCTTTCCAGTAGCCATCTTAAATCCTCTACGAAATAACCTGTTTAAACCGCGGCGGCCCCCGAGACGATCTCGGTGAGTTCCTGAGTAATGCTGGCCTGACGAGCTTTGTTGTATACCAACTGCAGCTCTTTAATCAGGCTGCCGCCATTGTCGGTCGCGGCTTTCATCGCCACCATACGGGCGGCCTGCTCGCTGGCCAGGTTTTCAACCACGCCCTGATAAACCTGAGATTCGACATAACGACGCAGCAGGGTATCCAGCAACGCCTTCGGATCGGGTTCGTACAGGTAATCCCAGGATTTATGCTTCAGATCATCATCATCTGACGCCGGTAACGGCAGCAGCTGGCTGATGGTCGGAACCTGAGACATGGTGTTAATAAATTTGTTGCTGACAATGTAAAGCTTGTCCAGACGGCCTTCGTCGTAGGCCTGCAACATCACTTTTACCGGACCGATCAGTTCGGACAGGGAAGGGTTATCCCCCATGCCGGTGACCTGGGCAACAACATTGCCGCCCACGGAGTTGAAGAACGACACGCCTTTCGAGCCGATCATTGCGAGGTCGCATTGAACGCCTTTGTCGGTCCAGGTCTTCATTTCCGCCAACAGTTTTTTGAACAGATTAATGTTCAAACCACCGCACAAACCACGGTCGGTCGACACCACCAGGTAGCCCACGCGTTTAACGTCGCGTTCTTCCAGGTAAGGGTGCTTATATTCCAGATTACCGTGTGCAAGGTGACCAATCACTTTGCGCATGGTCTCTGCATAAGGACGGCTGGCCGCCATGCGATCCTGCGATTTACGCATTTTGGAAGCGGCGACCATTTCCATCGCTTTAGTAATCTTTTGCGTGTTCTGGACGCTTGCGATCTTACTACGTATCTCTTTTGCGCCGGCCATGAGCTTCTCCTCAATGCCTTGCGGCCTGCCCTAAGGCAAGCCGCCAGACGTTACCAGGATTGGGTTGCTTTGAAGGAATCGAGGATGCCTTTCAGCTTGCCTTCGATTTCGTCGTTGTAGCCACCGGTCTGGTTGATCTCTTGCATCAACGGAGCGTGATCACGGTCGACGTAAGCCAGCAGAGCGGCTTCGAAGCTGCCGATTTTCGACAGTTCAACATCCGCCAGGTAACCACGTTCTGCTGCGAACAGAACCAGAGACTGCTGCGCAACGGACATCGGCGCATACTGTTTCTGTTTCAGCAGTTCGGTCACTTTCTGACCGTGGTCAAGCTGCTTACGCGTTGCATCGTCAAGGTCGGATGCAAACTGAGAGAACGCTGCCAGTTCACGATACTGCGCCAGCGCGGTACGGATACCACCGGACAGTTTTTTCATGATCTTGGTCTGTGCTGCACCACCAACACGGGATACGGAAATACCCGGGTTAACCGCAGGACGAATACCGGCGTTGAACAGGTTGGTTTCAAGGAAGATCTGACCATCGGTAATGGAGATTACGTTGGTCGGAACGAACGCAGAAACGTCACCCGCCTGAGTTTCGATAATCGGCAGCGCGGTCAGAGAACCGGTTTTCCCTTTCACTTCACCTTTGGTGAAGGCTTCAACGTATTCGGCGTTAACACGCGCAGCACGCTCCAGCAGACGAGAGTGGAGGTAGAATACGTCGCCCGGGAATGCTTCACGTCCTGGCGGACGACGGAGCAGCAGGGAGATCTGACGGTAAGCAACAGCCTGTTTAGACAGGTCATCGTAAATGATCAGCGCATCTTCACCGCGGTCACGGAAGTATTCGCCCATTGCGCAACCAGCGTACGGCGCCAGGTATTGCAGTGCAGCGGATTCAGACGCGGTTGCTACCACAACGATAGTGTTAGCCAGTGCGCCGTGCTCTTCCAGTTTACGTACCACGTTAGAAATGGTGGACGCTTTCTGGCCGATAGCGACATAGATACATTTGATACCGGAATCGCGCTGGTTGATGATGGCATCGATAGCCAGCGCGGTTTTACCGGTCTGACGGTCACCGATGATCAATTCACGCTGACCACGACCGATTGGGATCATGGAGTCAACGGCTTTATAACCGGTCTGTACCGGCTGATCTACGGACTGACGTTCGATAACGCCCGGAGCGATAGCTTCTACAGCAGAGAAGCCGTCGTGATCCAGCGGACCTTTACCGTCGATTGGCGCACCCAGCGTGTTAACCACACGGCCCAGCAGGCCTCGGCCAACCGGAACTTCCAGGATACGGCCAGTACACTTAACTTTCATGCCTTCGGCAAGGTCAGCGTACGGACCCATAACGACCGCACCTACAGAGTCGCGCTCAAGGTTCAGTGCGATAGCATAACGGTTACCCGGCAGGGAGATCATTTCACCCTGCATACAATCGGCCAGGCCGTGGATGCGGATAACACCGTCACTTACAGAAACAATAGTACCTTCGTTGTGAGCTTCACTCACAACATTGAACTGAGCAATGCGCTGCTTGATCAGTTCGCTGATTTCGGTGGAATTCAGTTGCATGCTCCAGTCCCCTTAAGACTGCAAGACGTCTGCAAGGCGCTCAAGACGACCGCGTACGCTGCCATCAATGACCATATCACCCGCCCGGATGATAACGCCTGCCATTACAGACTTATCGATTTTGCAATTCAGCTTAACTTTGCGTGACAGACGTTTTTCCATCGCAGCAGAAATTTTCGCGAGCTGTTGTTCACTTAGCGCGGCAGCAGAAATGACGTCTACCTCGGCGGTAGCCTCACTCGCGGCACGTAGGTGAATAAACTGTTCCAGAACTTCCGGAAGCACTTTCAGACGACCATTTTCAGCCATCACCCGAATCAGGTTCTGACCGTGTTCGTCCAGTTGCTCACCACAGACTGCGATAAACGACTCGGCGAGCGTTTCTGGCGCCAGTGCGCCAGAGAGAAGCTCTGCCATTTGTTCGTTTTTGGTTACCTCGGCGGCAAACGCCAGCATGTCCTGCCAGCGCTCTACACTTTGGTGTTCGACGGCAAAGTCAAAAGCAGCTTTGGCGTAGGGGCGAGCTACCGTAATAAATTCAGACATCAGCCCCTCCCTCCTTACAGTTCAGCGACAAGTTTATCCACGATGTCGCTGTTAGCAGCTTCATCCACGGAACGTTCGATGATCTTCTCGGCGCCAGCAACAGCCAGGATAGCAACTTGCTTACGCAGCTCTTCACGGGCACGTTTACGCTCGGCTTCAATTTCCGCCTGCGCCTGGGCCACGATTTTAGTACGTTCCTGTTCTGCTTCAGCTTTTGCTTCGTCCAGAATCTGAGAGCGACGTTTGTTCGCCTGCTCAATGATTACCTGGGCTTCAGCTTTCGCTTTTTTCAGCTGGTCGGTCGCGTTGGCCTGTGCAAGGTCCAAATCCTTTTTAGCTCGTTCAGCAGAAGCAAGACCGTCAGCAATTTCTTTTTGACGTTTTTCGATGGCAGCCATTAATGGCGGCCATACATACTTCATGCAGAACAGAACGAACAGGACAAACGCGATGGCCTGGCCGAGGATTGTTGCGTTAAGATTCACAGCACAATGCCTCTATTTAGTTAACGTTCTGATATTGCTCTTTAAATAAAAGCAACGCTTACTACGCGACAGCGAACATCACGTACAGACCCAGACCTACAGCGATCATCGGGATAGCATCCACCAGACCCATAACGATAAAGAACTGAGTACGCAGCAGAGGAATCAGATCAGGTTGACGCGCTGCGCCTTCCAGGAATTTACCCCCGAGGATGCCGATACCGATCGCAGCACCGATTGCCGCCAGACCCATCATCACAGCGGCAGCCATGTACAGCAGATCCATATTCAGGTTTTCCATGACAGTCTCCAGTTTGTTTCAGTTAAAACGTAGTAGTGTTGGTAAATTAATGCTCTTCAGACGCCATCGACAGATAGACAATCGTCAGAACCATGAAGATGAAGGCTTGCAGCGTAATAATCAGGATGTGGAAAATGGCCCACGGCACATTCAGAACCCACTGTGACCACCACGGCAACAGACCAGCAATCAGAATGAAAATCAGCTCACCCGCGTACATGTTACCGAACAGTCGCAAACCGAGTGAAACAGGTTTGGACAGCAGGCTTACCCCTTCAAGGATTAAGTTGACAGGGATGAACGCCCAGTGATTGAACGGCTGCAGCGTCAACTCTTTCGTGAAGCCGCCGATGCCTTTCATTTTGATGCTGTAGAACAGAATCAGGATAAATACGCCCAGTGCCATAGACAGCGTTACGTTCACGTCAGCAGACGGAACCACACGCAGTGCCGGCAGCCCCAGTACATGCTCAGCAATGTACGGCAGCAGATCGATAGGCAGTAAATCCATCAGGTTCATCAGGAATACCCAGACGAAAATCGTCAGGGCCAGCGGAGCAATCAGCTTGCTTTTGCCATGGTACATATCTTTCACGCTACCATTAACAAAGCCGATTACCAGCTCAATCGCGGTCTGAAACTTACCCGGTACGCCGCTGGTCGCCTTTCTGGCTACGCTACGGAATAAAACCAGGAACAACAGACCCAGCACCACCGAGAAGAACATGGAGTCAATATTAATTGTCCAGAAGGTGGCTGGGGGGTTATGCGGATCCACCAGCGAGAATGTACGCAGGTCCAGCTGAAGGTTGTTCAGGTGGTGTCCTATGTAATCCTGCGGCGTCATATTTTCTGAAGCCATGATGCCTTTTACCCTTTGTTGTTAATTACAGCCGGCGCCAGTATCTGAACCACCAGCACCAAAACCCACGTAACGATCAGCGGCAAGAATACCGCCTTCAAAACAGCCAACGCCACCACAAGTAAAACCAACATCGCCAAAACTTTGCAAGCTTCGCCGAAAGCGAATGTCCAGGCCACCCGGCCTTTCGCTGGTGTATGCGCCTGGTGACGCCAGGCAAATATCATAAACAAAACATTAGGCAGAAAGACTGCCAGGCCTCCGCTTAACGCAGAGACGCCCCAGAAGGGGTCTTTGAAGCTGAACAGCAATCCACTTGCTATCGCCGCCAGTAACTGAACGAGCAGAAGCTTCCGAGCAACGTTTCGACTCAAGAGCGACACAGGCATCACGTTTTTCACTCCTGCTCCCTTCGAGGTATGCCGCGTGTCGTATAAAACTTTCTTTAAGGCTTAGAGTCAAGCATCAAAAAGCGGTCAAATTATACGGTGCGCCCCGGTGATTTCAAACAATAAGTAGCCAAAAGGTGAATAAATGTTTAAATATTTTTCCAGTGTATACAATTGCGACTTTTCGGCTAACCGTGATGGATCATAGAAAACTGCAAATAACGTGGAAACACTGGCAATAAAGCGTGCTTCAGATCACATATCGAGCATGTTCGCGCGTAGCATATTTATTTACTTGGCAAATGGTGCCATTGCAAGTTTCTGATATTTCAGTCTAAAAATAGACACTGTTTTTATAAATGACATTTACACAACAAAAACCACCCATTGACATTCTTAATAGTACCTTAACAGTCAATTATGGTTCTTAGCGCCAATTTTTAGCAGACTGATATTTTCACCGGAAACTCATTTCCTGTTTACCCAAAAAAGCTACGTTACTTCGTTGATGTAAAAAAGTGAACGTGGCGTTAAATGTTACCAGTTATATCAGTAAAAAACCTGTCTGTTGTTAACAGACTAACCAGCAAAATTTTTATGATTTTTTTGATAAAAATTAAATTTTATTTGGTTTAATCACCACCAGGTGGCGTTCACCGTCCAGAGCGGGAACCTGAAGTTTAATCACTGATTCGACCTGATATTCTGCTGGCAACAGCGCAATTTCATCTTCCGGCATTTGGCCTTTCAGCGCATAGAAACGGCCCTTCTCGCCCGGAAGATGGTGACACCAACTCACCATATCGTTCAATGAAGCAAAAGCCCGGCTAATTACGCCATCAAACGGCGGCTCTGATGGGAACTCTTCAACCCGGCTTTGTACCGGCGCAATATTCTCCAGCTTAAGTTCATGTTGAACCTGACGAAGGAAACGCACGCGTTTACCGAGACTATCCAGCAGCGTGAAATGGGCTTCAGGACGCACAATGGAAAGCGGTATGCCAGGCAACCCCGGTCCGGTACCGACATCGATAAAACGTTCACCTTGTAGATACGGCGCCACGACAATGCTGTCGAGAATATGGCGTACCAGCATCTCGTTAGGATCGCGTACCGAGGTCAGGTTGTACGCCTTATTCCATTTATGCAGCATATTCACATAGGCAATAAGCTGGTTTTTCTGGTGATCGGTAAGCGAAATTCCTGCGTCTTTCAGCAGAGATGAGAGTTTATTGAGCACGGTGATTACCTGTTCTTGATGCGTTGCCTGATAAGCACTTACTTATCAGGCATTTTTTAATGCGTTATGCGCTACGACGCAGCATACCTTGTTTTTTCAGCCATACCAGCAGAATGGAGATAGCAGCAGGCGTGATGCCGGAAATACGCGAAGCCTGACCGATAGAAGCAGGTTTGTGATCATTGAGTTTGGCGATCACTTCGTTAGACAAACCGGAAACCTGACGATAATCCAGCGTCGCAGGCAGTAGCGTGTTCTCGTTTCGCTGCTGCTTTTCGATCTCATCTTGCTGACGAGCAATATAACCTTCGTATTTCACCTGAATCTCAACCTGCTCCGCCGCCTGCTCATCTCTTAACGCAGGAGCAAACGGTACCAGGCTGGTTAATTTTTCATAGGTCATTTCCGGGCGGCGCAGCAGATCTTCACCGCTGGCTTCACGGGAAAGCGGTGTCGTCAGGTGAGCATTCACTTCGGCTGCGGCTTCTGCTGATGGCGTCACCCAGGTTGACTTCAGACGCTGACGCTCACGCTCAATGTTCTCAAGTTTCTCATTAAATCGCGCCCAACGTTCGTCATCAACCAGACCCAGCTCGCGACCCATTTCAGTCAGACGCAGGTCGGCGTTATCTTCGCGCAGCATCAGGCGATATTCCGCACGCGAGGTAAACATACGATACGGTTCTTTCGTCCCAAGAGTACAAAGGTCGTCCACCAGTACGCCGAGGTAAGCCTGGGAACGCGCCGGCGCCCAACCTTCTTTATCAGCAGACAAGCGGGCGGCGTTCAGGCCAGCCAGCAAACCTTGTGCAGCAGCTTCTTCATAACCGGTAGTGCCGTTAATCTGACCTGCAAAGAACAAGCCTTCGATAAACTTACTCTCCAGCGTCGGTTTCAGATCACGCGGGTCGAAGAAATCATACTCAATGGCATAACCCGGACGCACAATCTTCGCGTTTTCCATTCCCTTCATGGAACGGACGATTTGCATCTGCACATCGAACGGCAGGCTGGTGGAGATACCATTTGGATATATTTCGTTAGAGGTCAACCCTTCCGGCTCGAGGAAGATTTGATGTTGATTTCTGTCAGCGAAACGCATGACTTTATCTTCGATCGATGGACAGTAACGAGGGCCAACACCTTCGATCACGCCAGCATACATCGGGCTACGATCGAGGTTACTGCGGATCACGTCATGGGTTTTCTCGTTGGTATAAGTGATATAGCACGGTACCTGTTGCGGATGTTGCGCTACATTGCCCATGAACGAAAACACTGGCATTGGATTATCGCCATGCTGTTGCGCAAGCACGCTAAAGTCGATAGTACGAGCATCAATGCGCGGTGGTGTACCGGTTTTCAGACGACCAACGCGCAGCGGCAGTTCGCGTAAACGACGAGAGAGCGGAATGGACGGCGGATCGCCAGCACGGCCTCCGCTGTAGTTATCCAGACCGATATGAATTTTACCGTCAAGGAAAGTCCCGACAGTAAGCACAACCGCTTTGGCTCGGAATTTCAGCCCCATCTGGGTAACAGCGCCAACCACACGATCATTTTCGACAATCAGATCTTCGACCGCCTGTTGGAAGATCATCAGGTTCGGCTGGTTCTCCAGTGCAGTGCGTACTGCCTGGCGATACAGTACACGATCTGCTTGTGCCCGGGTGGCGCGAACCGCCGGGCCTTTGCTGGCGTTTAGTATCCTAAACTGGATACCAGCCTGATCGATTGCTTTCGCCATCAAACCGCCGAGCGCATCCACTTCTTTTACCAGATGTCCCTTCCCAATACCGCCGATCGCCGGGTTGCAGCTCATCTGCCCCAGAGTGTCGATATTGTGTGTCAAAAGCAGAGTCTGTTGACCCATACGCGCCGCAGCCATCGCGGCCTCGGTGCCTGCATGACCCCCGCCAATGATGATGACGTCAAAAGGATCCGGATAAAACATGGTGATTGCCTCGCATAACGCGGTATGAAAATGGATTGAAGCCCGGGCCGTGGATTCTACTCAACTTTGTCGGCTTGAGAAAGACCCGGGATCCTGGATATTAAAAAGAAGATCTTTTTATTTAGAGATCTGTTCTATTGTGATCTCTTATTAGGATCGCAGTACCCTGTGGATAACAAGGATCTGGCTTTTAAGATCAACAACCTAGTAAGGATCATTAGCTGTGAATGATCGGTGATCCTGGTCCGTATAAGCTGGGATCAGAATGAGGGGTTATGCACAACTCAAAAACTGAACAGACGTTGTTCTTTGGATAACTACCGGTTGATCCAAGCTTCCTACCAGAGTTATCCACATGCGATCGCACGATCTGTATACTTATTTGAGTAAATTAATCCACGATCCCAGCCATTCTTCTGCCGGATCTTCCGGAATGTCATGATCAAGGATGTTGATCTTCAGTGTTTCACCTATCTGTTTCGCACCTGCATTTTTGAGTTCAGCGTCAAGTTTATCGATCGCTCCACAAAAAGTGTCGTATTCGCGACTGCCAATGCCGATTGCGCCAAAGCGTACTGCAGAAAGATCGGGATTCTGTTCCTGCAACGCTTTATAGAAAGGAGAAAGGTTGTCTGGAATATCTCCGGCACCGTGGGTAGAACTGATAACCAACCAGATCCCGGCGGCAGATAACTCTTCTAGTAGCGGGCCATGTAGCGTTTCGGTGGTAAAACCTGCCTCTTCCAGCTTTTCAGCCAGGTGTTCTGCTACATATTCGGCACCGCCGAGGGTGCTGCCGCTGATAAGAGTGATATCCGCCATAAACTGCCACCTTATGTTAAGAGTGGCGTATTGTACGCTGTGAACGCGCTGGGATCTACCTGTGGAAAAGTATGGGATTAAAAAAGCCGATCATGGCTTGATAGTACGCATGATTGGGTTCTGCAGAACGATCAGAGTCTCGGTGGATTGAATTTCATCAATTGTTTGGATCTTGTTGATAAGTACATGCTGAAGGGCGTCGATTGAGCGACACATTACTTTAATAAAGATGCTGTAGTGGCCGGTGGTGTAATAGGCTTCGGTAACTTCATCGAGGCTTTCCAGTTTTGCCAGTGCGGAAGGATAGTCTTTGGCGCTCTTTAATATAATGCCGATAAAGCAACCTACGTCGTAACCGAGTTGTTTAGGGCTAACATCAATACGCGCGCCGGTAATGATCCCCGCCTGCTTCATTTTCTCTACACGAACGTGAATGGTTCCAGGGCTTACGCCGAATTGTTTCGCCAGTTCAGCGTAAGCAGTACGCGCATTGCCCATCAATGCTTCCAGGATACCGCGATCCAGATTGTCGATTTGATAATTTTCCATAGGATTTTCTTATGTATATTGATGATTCTTTCTATTTTAGCTTTGTTTTTTGATGAATCAAAAGTAAGTGAAGCTTTTTATTGAATGGTTATTGCGTGTGAGCCATTTTTTGTTGCTTAATCATAAGCAACAGGACGCAGGAGTATAAAAAATGAAAACCGCTTACATTGCCAAACAACGTCAAATTAGCTTCGTGAAATCTCACTTTTCTCGTCAACTGGAAGAACGCTTAGGGCTGATCGAAGTCCAGGCGCCAATCCTTAGTCGTGTAGGAGATGGCACGCAGGATAACTTGTCAGGCTGTGAAAAAGCGGTGCAGGTAAAAGTGAAAGCGCTGCCTGATGCCCAGTTCGAAGTGGTTCATTCACTGGCGAAGTGGAAACGTCAGACCTTAGGGCAACACGACTTCAGCGCGGGCGAAGGGCTGTACACGCACATGAAAGCCCTTCGCCCCGATGAAGACCGTCTTTCCCCGCTGCACTCGGTCTATGTTGACCAGTGGGACTGGGAACGCGTAATGGGCGACGATGAGCGTCAATTTTCCACCTTGAAAAGCACGGTAGAGGCGATCTGGGCGGGAATTAAAGCAACCGAAGCTGCTGTTAGCGAAGAGTTTGGTCTGGCGCCGTTCTTGCCGGATCAGATCCACTTCGTACACAGCCAGGAGTTACTGTCTCGTTACCCGGGTCTTGATGCCAAAGGGCGTGAACGTGCAATTGCAAAAGATCTTGGCGCGGTATTCCTTGTCGGGATTGGCGGCAAGTTGAGTGATGGTCACCGTCACGATGTGCGTGCACCGGATTATGATGACTGGAGCACCCCTTCTGAGCTGGGGTATGCGGGTCTGAACGGCGATATTCTGGTCTGGAACCCGGTACTGGAAGATGCGTTTGAGCTTTCTTCAATGGGGATTCGCGTGGATGCCGACACGCTGAAACATCAACTGGCGCTGACTGGTGATGAAGATCGCCTGGAGCTGGAGTGGCATCAGGCACTGTTGCGCGGTGAAATGCCGCAGACTATCGGCGGTGGGATCGGCCAGTCTCGTTTAACCATGCTACTGCTGCAACTGCAGCATATCGGCCAGGTTCAGTGCGGTGTCTGGCCAACGCAGGTCCGTGAAAGCGTTCCTTCCCTGCTGTAATTTTATCGTCGCCAGCGTCTGAGCAGGCGGCTACGTATCCCGGTATCAAAGCGCCAGATATGATCGAAAATGCGCATGATGCCGGGTTTGCCGTGCGCCGACATAGCTACAGCATGAAAGCGATGCTGATGTACCCGCTGCAACTCTTTCACTTTACTCATCACGTCGTCAGGCAATCGCTGGGCGATAAAATCAGAAATCACCACCGCATCGGCGTCAAACCATTCCCGACTTTGTAAGCGTTCCATTATGGCGCGAAAACAACTGGCAAGATCGGTGCCGCCACGAAACTGCTGACTTAAAAAACGGATCGCTTGTTCGATGCCTTGCGGGCCTGATAGTTCATAACGGACTATTTCGGTGGAAAATAACATAATAAAGCAGCGACGATTTTCAGCGAGGGCAATGCGCATTAGCGCCAGACAAAACGCCTTCGCACATTGTTCGTTAAAGCCGCCCATTGAGCCGGATGTATCGACACAGACGATAAACGGCCCGCGCGGCTGTTCGTCGTAATCTTTATGAACCACCGGACGTTCAATAACTTTCTCGCGCCATGATTCACCATGCAGGCGATAGGTGAGCAACTGCTTTTCCACCAGCCGACGGTAAAATTCATATTCCAGTTCGGTAATCCCCAGCGTCGCCAGTTCTGGCGGAAGTAACCGTAAAATATCATCGCTTTGTTGCAGGCCATCAACCTGTTCAGGGGCGGTTGCCGGTTCGCGCACCATTGTACGGAAGGTTTCCATTTGTGCGTCATTACGCGGTATCGATTTTGCCTCCCGCGAGCGACCGAGTTGTTCTGCCAGATGTTTTAGTTCCGGCTGTTCGTTAAGAAATTCACCATATTTCACAATCAACTGATAGTCACCGCGTTTGAGTTGCCCGGCACTCATATCCCACAGGCGACCGGCTGCGGTGTTGTTTTCTGCCAGAACCGGTTCAAGCTGACCGCTTAGCGTCATTCGTTCCTGAACTTCGCTCAACAGTTGTTCGCGCTCTTCTTCTAACAACTGCTGATTTAAGGCCGTTGCTTGCACGATCAGGTTTAAGCGCCAACGCTGGAGAAAAAGTGTGTGTAATGCTGGAGTGATAGTGCTGTTAGTATCAACCAACTGCTGGGCTTGCCCGGCCCAGGGAGAGTGCAGGCGATGCAGTAAGCCCAGAATCTGCGGTAGTTGCACAATAAACTGCTGTGTGGAAAGAAGCTGGCTTTGTTGATAGCACATCACCTCTTCGGTGAGCTCTGCTGGGACGGTTGTGTCCTTCAGACGACGACGCAACGTCTCACGCCAGCGGGGAATATCATCCGTAATTGCCGCCTTCAGCCGCGGGAATTTTTCGAAAAAGACCACTAGCTGTGGTGAGGCCAGCAGCGCGATGATCATATCTTCGAGCAATCCTTCTTCGCTGACGGCCAGCATTACATTGAGTGTATCCAGATTCAGCATTATTGTAGCGCCTGGCGAATCTGGGTGCCGACATCCTGTAGACTGGCTTCGATACGGCCTAACCAGTCATTATGGATAAACAGACATTTTTGTTGATCGTTGAACAGGGCGCGTTGCTTATGCCAGTCGCTTTCAAGTTCTTCCAGTTGTTGTTTGATTTCGTCCGGTAGACCTTCCGCGGATGTGCCGGGTAGCGCCAGCGTACTCCCCTGTAAACTCACATCACGTACAACAAGATGCTGGGCGCTATCTACTTCCATATTCAGCTTCTGGGCAAATCCGATACCATTTAATTTGCCGCGAATCTCGCCGCCTTTGTTCAGCCACTGTTCCAGCGCGCTGCGCTCAAAAGTGATATGTACGACTTCCATATCATGCAGTTTTAGCGGTTTTTGCAGTAGCAGGGTCAGAGTGGGCGCCGTAACGTCGACAGGAAGTTGATACTGCGGACGACGACTGAATATGCCGCCCAGACGAATTACCGTAAAGGCTGTTTTATCTCTTTGTTGCTGCTGGAGTTGCAGGTGGCGCTGTACAATCGCACCCAGCCGCGTCAACATGCCTTGTTGCTGCCATGCGTGACCGGTCATCAATACGTCAATTTGTTGTTGAATCAAATTCAGGCTTTGGGCGTCATACCACAGGCAATCTTTCAGCAAGATGAGATCAACCGGGGCAACCGCATTACGATCGCTAAAAAAGGCGCTGGCTTGTAGTAAACGGATCGCTTTTTTCCAGCGACGATCGGAAATGTAAGGGGCATCCGGCAATTTATCCAGTTGCTGGCGCAGCATAAAAATCAGCTCAAATACATGATCGGGCAGCGTAATTTCACTAATCTCTTTTTGCCAGCGTTCATACTCTTCGTCCGTAACTTGCAATGCAGGTGGAACCGGATTGTCGTTTTCATCCTGTTGACCAGTCAGCATGGAGCGGAAATTCGCTTTATCCTGCACTTTATCTAACCACAGACGAATCAGCATACGGTCATACAATGCTTCCAGGCTGCTGTCTGCTTCTGGCAGTTCGTTGGAAGCAGCCATTAGCAGGCGCATAGGAATTTTTTCAACATGGGCGCCATTGCGGAAGTGACGTTCATTAATGGCTGTCAGAAGGGTGTTAAGTATCGCCGGACCCGCTTTCCAGATCTCATCAAGAAAGACGATTTCCGCTTCCGGCAGGTATCCGCAGGTTAAACGCTCATAGCGACCTTCATCTTTTAATGCCTGAATAGAAAGCGGACCAAAAACTTCTTCCGGGGTGGAGAAACGGGTCATCAGATATTCAAAAGCGCGCGCATTCTGGAAAGCGAATTTTAAACGCCGGGCAATCAGACTTTTTGCAATACCTGGCGGGCCGAGCAGGAACACGCTTTCGCCGCTTAATGCCGCTAATAAACACAGGCGGATGGCGTGGCTACGTTCATAAAGTCCCTTTTCCAGCGCACTGCTTAGACGGGAAATTCTTTCCGCTAATAAATGAGGGTGAGCCATAATGAAGTTGTGTCCTTTCGCCAAAAGTTCTGTGTAAACTGCGAGTATAGACGTTTCTTGTTGGTGGCTAAAAGAGTCTCAAAGGAGGGCTATTTTTCTTTGAGCCAGGTTAATGTGCCCGCATTTAGGTGTACGATTTTGCTATTAATCGTGCATACTGTGCGCTTTTTTGTGGGCCAAGGGACTACGCACACATTTCATATTTCAACGAAAGACTAGTCTATGAGCACTGATAATAAGCAATCGTTGCCCGCGATAACCCTCGCGGCGATTGGAGTTGTCTACGGCGATATTGGTACCAGCCCTCTATATACGCTTCGTGAATGTTTGTCCGGTCAGTTTGGTTTTGGCGTTGAACGCGATGCCGTGTTTGGCTTTTTATCGCTGATCTTCTGGCTGCTAATCTTTGTAGTTTCCATTAAATATCTCACCTTCGTCATGCGTGCGGATAATGCCGGAGAAGGGGGAATTCTGACGTTGATGTCGCTTGCCGGGCGTAATACATCGGCGCGAACGACCTCATTGTTGGTGATTATGGGGTTAATTGGCGGCAGTTTTTTCTACGGTGAAGTCGTCATAACACCCGCTATTTCGGTGATGTCCGCTATCGAAGGTCTGGAAATCATCGCCCCGCAACTGGATACCTGGATAGTTCCCCTCTCAATTATCGTTCTCACTTTACTGTTTATGATTCAAAAACATGGCACCGCCATGGTTGGTAAGCTGTTTGCGCCGATCATGCTGACCTGGTTTTTGATTCTGGCAGGGCTGGGCTTGCGCGGTATTATTGCCAACCCAGAAGTGCTGCATGCCTTAAACCCAATGTGGGCGGTTCATTTCTTCCTTGAGTATAAAACCGTCTCTTTCATTGCATTAGGTGCGGTAGTGCTGTCAATCACCGGCGTTGAGGCGTTGTATGCGGATATGGGGCACTTTGGCAAGTTTCCGATTCGCCTGGCGTGGTTCACCGTTGTATTACCGTCTTTAACGCTCAACTACTTCGGGCAGGGGGCGCTGCTGTTAAAGAATCCAGAAGCAATTAAGAATCCCTTCTTCCTGCTGGCGCCGGACTGGGCGCTGCTCCCGCTGCTGATTATCGCCGCACTGGCGACAGTAATTGCCTCGCAGGCGGTGATTTCTGGTGTTTTTTCGCTCACGCGTCAGGCGGTACGTCTGGGATATTTGTCGCCCATGCGCATTATTCACACTTCAGAGAGAGAGTCCGGGCAAATCTATATTCCGTTTATTAACTGGTTGCTTTATGCCGCTGTCGTTATTGTGATTGTCAGCTTTAAACACTCCAGCAACCTGGCGGCGGCGTACGGGATTGCGGTGACCGGAACAATGGTTCTGACCTCTATTCTTTCGACCACAGTGGCGCGCCACAATTGGCACTGGAATAAGTACTTTGTCGCGCTGATCCTGATTGCCTTCCTGTGTGTGGATATTCCACTGTTTACCGCTAACCTCGATAAACTGCTCTCCGGTGGCTGGTTGCCTCTGAGTCTCGGGACGGTAATGTTTATCGTCATGACTACCTGGAAGAGTGAGCGTTTCCGCCTGCTGCGACGGATGCATGAACATGGCAACTCTCTGGAAGCGATGATTGCTTCGCTGGAGAAATCACCGCCCGTTCGCGTGCCCGGGACCGCGGTGTATATGTCGCGTGCAATCAACGTTATTCCCTTTGCGCTGATGCATAACCTGAAACATAACAAGGTATTGCATGAGCGGGTTATTCTGTTAACTCTGCGCACCGAAGACGCGCCATATGTCCATAACGTTCGTCGGGTACAGATTGAACAGCTTTCGCCGACCTTTTGGCGTGTGGTGGCAAGTTACGGTTGGCGAGAGACGCCAAATGTGGAAGAAGTCTTCCATCGCTGTGGCCTGGAAGGGTTAAGTTGCCGAATGATGGAAACTTCCTTCTTTATGTCACATGAATCTCTCATCCTCGGTAAACGACCGTGGTACTTACGTCTGCGCGGCAAACTGTATCTGCTGCTGCAACGTAATGCACTGCGCGCGCCGGATCAGTTTGAAATTCCACCAAACCGGGTTATTGAACTGGGTACTCAAGTAGAGATTTAACCCCAAACGCCTCCTTTTTTCATAAAGGAGGCGTTTTTGT
>NZ_BBMY01000109.1 GCF_000759775.1 Escherichia albertii NBRC 107761 = DSM 17582 | reverse complement strand
TTGGAGTAATGCTCCCGGCATTATCAACATCAGTGGATGCATCGGGAACTGAACCATCAAATTTCACATCGTTAGCCCCGCCATTTTTATTTGTCACCGTAATACCCACATTTGTTGCACTGCCGGCACCAGCTTCGCTATTTTCCAGACGCAGGAAACCTGCATCCGTTGTCGTTCCAGAAAATGTCAGGTTTAGTTTGTCCACCAACGGATCGCATTTTATTAATTCAATTTTAAAATCTTTTGACGTTCCAATACTACCGTCTCCAGAATAGTCCGCTGGGTAAGTATCTGCAAAAGTGACTGTTCCCGTTGTACTGGCAGACTCGTTTACATTAATTTCGCAAGTATCGGCAACAATTTTACCGTTAAAGTTAACCACTCCGGTATCAGCAGCAAATACGCTGGTACTTACTGCAGCAATGAGACTTCCTGACGCTAACAGAGAAAGCAATTTTTTATTCATAAAAATCCCTTAATTATGAGATGACACACATGATTCCATTCCAGAGCGACTGGTCAGGGCTTAATAAATATTGATATTAAAAATATATTCACTAAGAAATATTATTTTTAGATTAGAGCAAAAAACACATTGCCTGTCTATACAAGCTGCAGTAATAAAACAATAACCACATGAATTTTAAAGTGTTATTTTTGGTTTTTTATTTTAAGAGTTTAAGGTAATAAAATATAACATAAACTAAAAATATATATTGATGGTCGCATATTCATTAAATAAATATTTATTTAATTTATCTAAATAATTTCATTACGCTCTCCGCATAAGCGGAGAGCAATTACGTTATTAATTACTACCAAACATCTCCTTGATCCAGCCAGCCACGCCGTCGCTGTCTTTCTGCTCCTGTTGAGCAGGTTGCTGTTGCGGCTGTTGCTGCGGCTGAGAAGACTGATCAAACGGATTGCCTGACGGTTGCTGCGGCATCTCACTCGGCTGGCACAGCGAATTCGGGTCGCTGGTCCAGACCGGCAAAGTACGCATACCGCCGCTGCAAACAAAGTTACCGTTGTAGTCCACGCCCATATCCACAATATCTTCTGGCGGAACAAGATTCAGCGGCGTTGGCGTCTGATTAGCCAGATAACGCTGGTAAATCGACATTGCGCCACTGGCGCCATACAGTTTTGTCGGCTGGTTGTTATCACGGCCTACCCAGGTAATGGTCACCGTGCTGCCATCAATCCCGGCAAACCAGGTATCAACGTTGTTGTTGGTGGTACCCGTTTTCCCTGCCAGATGCAGATTGGGATATTTCGCGCCAAGCTGACGACCCGTACCGCGTTGTACAACCTGCTGCATGGTCCACAGCGTCAGATACGCCGCCTGCGCCGGAACAGCACGTTCCGCCTGCGGGAAGCTCTGATACAGCACCTTGCCGTCTTCCGCGATTACCGAACGCAGCGCAGAAAGCGGTGCGCGGTTACCGCCGCTGGCGATGGTCTGGAACGCTTGCGCCACTTCAATTGGCGTCAGGTTCAGCGCTCCCAGTAACATAGCCGGAACTGGATTTAGCTGATCTTTCGGCACCCCCAGTTTGATCCAGGTCTCCGTAACCGCAGGCAGCCCCAGCGCCATCCCCAGATTCACCGTCGGCACGTTCATCGAACGGGTCAGCGCATCCACCAGCATCACTCTGCCGCTTTCGCTATAGCGACGGTCATCATTCTGTGGTGACCAGACCTGACCATTCGACAGACGCAGTGCAATCGGTGTATCAGCAATCCACGTATTCAGGCGATAAATTTTCGGCTGACTTAATGCTGTCAGATAAGTCGCCGGTTTTGCCAGTGAACCAATCGAACGACGCGCCTGCATCGCACGGTTGTAACCCGCAAACTGCGGTTCCGAACCACCGACCATCGCGCGAACTTCACCGCTAAAACGGTCGACGACCACAATCGCGGTTTCCAGATCGCTCAACTTACGCTGTTTCTTCAGCGCCGGAATACCTTCCACGGCGGCTTTTTCTGCCGCGTCCTGTGCGACAGAGTCAAAGGTAGTGAAGATCTTCACGCCAGAGAGATCTTTCACCTTATCGCCCAGTTTCGCCTGTAACTCCTGACGCACCAGTTGCATAAAGGCTGGCTGTGGAGAAATCACCCCGCCACGCGGCTGTACGCCCAGTGGACGCGCACTCAGCATGTCGTAGAGTTCTTGATCAATAATTTGTTGCTGTTGCAGCAAACGCAGCACCAGATTACGTCGCTCCAGCGCTAGTTTCGGGTTACGCCACGGGTTATAGATCGACGCGCCTTTCACCATGCCGACTAACAGCGCCTGCTGATCAAGACTCAACTCTTCTACCGGACGGCCAAAGTAGTACAGGCTTGCCAGTGGGAAGCCACGGATTTCGTTGTCGCCGCTCTGACCGAGATACACCTCGTTCATATACAGCTCAAGAATGCGGTCCTTGCTATAACGCGCATCCATGATCAACGCCATGTAGGCTTCATTCGCTTTACGCCAGTAAGAACGCTCGCTGGACAGGAACAGGTTTTTCACCAGTTGCTGGGTCAGCGTACTCGCCCCTTGCACTGTGCGCCCGGCAGTCAGGTTTGCCAGCACCGCACGCCCGATGGAGTAGAGGCTGATGCCATCATGCTCGTAGAAATGACGGTCTTCTGTCGCCAGCAAGGTATCTACCAGCAGATCCGGGAAACCACTGCGCGGCACAAACAAGCGCTGTTCGCCGTTTGGCGAGGAGATCATGGTGATCAGGCGTGGATCAAGACGGAAGAAACCGAACTGACGGTTGTTCTCCATATTGACGATAGTCGCCAGATGATCGCCATCAAAGGTCAGACGCGCGCGCACCTGCCCTTCTTTACTGTCCGGGAAATCAAACGGACGGCGGATCATCTCAATGCTGTTTGCCTGCACGGTAAACTCGCCAGGACGGGTCATTTTCGACACCTGACGATACTGCGTGGCTTCCAGCAGTTTCACCATCTCATTCTTGCTGATGGTCATATCTGGCTCAAGGTTGACCATCCGGCCATAAACCGCAGCAGGCAATTGCCAGACTTTGCCATCAATTCGGCTGCGAATTTTTTGATCGAGATAAACACCGTAAATGGCAATCAGCACGGCAAAAACGATAGCCAGTTTTAGCAACAGCCATAACCAGCCGCGTTTGCCACGAGGCTTACGCCCTTTGCCTTTGCCCTTACCTTTGCGCGGCATCGGTTCTTCATCCTCATAGTCATCATAATCGTCGTAATCATCGTCATCTTCGTAACGACGACGGCTTACCTTTTGTTTGACTGGACGCGTCGGTTTTCCTTTGCGTCCAATTGGCTCGCGGTCATTCCCGGCCATGCTTTTTCTCCGCAATATTCAGGCGCAAAAGCCCGATTTTCCATTCTCCTGTGACAAAACAGAAGAAGATATCTCTCAAATTCGGTTTGGTTTTCACGAATACTTTTTCGTCCGTCGCGTCGGTGCGGTATTTGCCGGGTCATCCGGCCAGACGTGTTTGGGATAGCGTCCTTTCATCTCTTTTTGCACCTCGCGGTACGCTCCTTGCCAGAAAGCGCTTAAATCACGCGTGATCTGCAACGGCCTTTGCGCGGGTGAAAGTAGTTCCAGCACCAGCGGCACGCGCCCCTGGGCGATAGTCGGATTAGTCACCTCGCCAAACATCTCCTGCATTCTCACCGCCAGCGCTGGCGGGTTATCTTCATGATAACGAATGGCGATCCGGCTTCCCGTCGGCACAGTGTAATGCGCAGGCAATTCACTATCCAGACGTTGCTGCATACCCCAATCGAGCAATCCGCGCAGGGCCTGGTAAACATCAAGCGATTTCAAACCACGCAATGAATGTACGCCGCTCATATGCGGCAACAACCACATTTCCAGCAATGCCAGTAAACTCGCGTCATCGACCATTGGCCAGTTATATTCCGGTAACCATTTCGCTGCACACATCAAACGCAAGCGTAGCTGTTCCGCCTCAGGCGTCCAGTTAAGCACGCTTAATCCTTTGTCACGAATACCGTTGAGTATCGCCTGATGCAGCTCATCTTCCGAAGGTTTTGCCAACGGTTGCACTTTTACCGTGAGCTGACCAATCTGTTGTCGCCGCCAGGCTTTCAGCGTACCTTGCACGTCGTCCCACTCAACGGTATCGGATTGCTGTATTAATTGTGGACAGCGTTGCACCAACTCATCTATGTCGACAGACAGCGCCAGTAAAATCCGCGCATCCGGCGAGGCGCTACCCTGCAATAATAACGGCGCAATCAGCCATTCGTAGCGGTTTAACGCATCGTCGGCGTCCAGCATCGCCCCCATGCCATTTGCCAGTTGATAGCGACCATCTTGTCCACGGCGACGGGCAATACGGTCGGCAAACGCCTGGGCGAGTAGCGGGGCGATAAGCGAACTGTCGGCCTCGCCGTCGCGTACATTTAAACGCTTTAATAGTTGCTGACTGCGTTGCTGCCAGGAAGGTTGATTACGTGAGAATAGCGCCCCCAGATCGCAACTTCCCATCCGTGGCGGCTCTTCGAGAATGGCGGCAATTTTTGCGGCGGTAGCCGCTTCGTCGTCGCTCTTCGCGCTCACCAACATTGTCGCTAAACGCGGATCGTTACCCAGCGTCGCCATTTTTTGCCCCCTGACGCTCAGCCGTTCGCCGTCCAGCGCCCCCAGCATCCGTAACAGACGTTTTGCGGCCTGTAAATTCACCGCAGGCGGTTGATCCAGCCAGTTCATCTGTGTCGGATCGTGACATCCCCATTGCAGCAGCTCTAGCAGCAGGCCGGAAAGATCGCTTTGTAAGATCTCCGGTTCACTTTGCGCGGTGGCGCGTTCTGCTTGTTCTTTGGCGATTAAATGCAGGCAAATACCGGGCTCCAGACGCCCGGCGCGCCCGGCACGTTGTGTCATCGACGCCTGACTGACTCGCTGGGTAATTAATCGGGTAAGACCGGTACGCGAGTCAAAGCGCGCTACCCGTTCCAGAGCGCAGTCCACCACCAGACGAATGCCTTCAATGGTTAAACTGGTTTCGGCAATATTGGTCGCCAGCACCACTTTGCGCATTCCTTGCGGTGCGGGAAGAATCGCTTTTCGCTGATCGTTCAGCGACAACGCGCCATACAGCGGGCAAAGCAGCACATCACTGCCGATGCGCGAGGCCAGTTGCTCCTGAACGCGCTGTATTTCCCCGACGCCGGGTAGAAACAGCAACAGCGATCCCTCTTCCTGACGCAGTAATTCGGCGGTAGCGACCGCGACAGCTTCATCAAAACGTTGATGGGCAGGCAGCGATAAATAGCGACGTTCCACCGGATACGAACGCCCTTCGGAAACAACAACGGGCGCTTCTGGCAACATCTGTTGCAAGCGGTCGTTATCCAGCGTAGCCGACATAATCAGCAGCTTTAAGTCATCGCGCAGACCTTGTTGCACATCAAGTAACAGCGCCAGCGCCAAATCTGCCTGCAAACTGCGCTCATGAAATTCATCGAGGATCACCAGACCGACACCGTTCAGTTCCGGGTCGCGCTGGATCATGCGCGTCAGCACGCCTTCGGTGACCACTTCCAGACGAGTATTCGGCCCGACGCAGTTTTGCGCACGCATCCGGTAGCCAACCGTGTCGCCGGGCTTTTCGTTAAGCAGCTCCGCCAGGCGTTGCGCAACGTTACGCGCCGCCAGTCGACGTGGCTCCAGCAAAATGATTTTCCCGTCAATGCCGGAATGTGCCAGCAGTTGCAGCGGCAGCCAGGTTGATTTCCCGGCCCCGGTCGGCGCACTTAATAACACCTGCGGCGCACAATCGAGGGCAGCAAGTAACTCAGGTAAGACGGCAGCAACGGGCAACGACGACACAAAACGCTCCAGAGGGTTAACATTCTTCGCGTCACATTGTAGCATCGCGATAATTCATAACCGAGTGTCTTACATGTCTGAACCGCAACGGCTATTCTTTGCTATCGATTTACCTGCTGAAGTCCGCGAGCAAATAATCCACTGGCGCGCCGCACAGTTTCCGCCAGACGCGGGGCGTCCGGTTGCCGCCGAGAATTTGCATCTGACGTTGGCGTTTTTAGGCGAGGTGAGCGCAGAGAAAGAGAAAGCGCTGTCGTTACTGGCCGGACGGATCCGTCAACCGGGTTTTACATTAACGCTGGATGATGCAGGCCAATGGTTGCGTTCACGCGTGGTGTGGTTGGGCATGCGCCAGCCGCCGCGCGGCTTAATACAACTGGCGAATATGCTCCGTTCGCAAGCAGCACGCAGTGGTTGTTTTCAAAGCAATCGCCCTTTTCATCCACATATCACCTTATTGCGCGATGCCAGCGAAGCGGTGACCATTCCGCCGCCAGGCTTTAACTGGTCGTATACGGTGACAGAGTTCACCCTTTATGCCTCCTCGTTTGCTCGTGGGCGCACACGCTACACGCCGCTAAAACGCTGGACTCTGGCGCAATAACAAGGATTGTCGCAATGGAATTTTTCCCTCCACTACAACGCGCTACGCTAATCCAGCGTTACAAACGCTTTTTAGCCGATGTGATCACACCCGATGGTCGTGAGTTAACGCTACACTGCCCGAATACTGGCGCAATGACCGGTTGTGCGACGCCAGGCGATACTGTCTGGTATTCAACTTCCGACAATACAAAACGGAAATACCCGCACACCTGGGAATTAACCCAAAGCCAAAGCGGTGCATTTATTTGCGTTAATACACTGTGGGCCAACAGGTTGACGAAAGAGGCTATCCTTGATGGGGAAATTTCGGAGCTGTCAGGCTATAGCTCGCTGAAAAGCGAAGTAAAATACGGCGCCGAACGCAGCCGCATTGATTTCATGTTAAAGGCGGATTCGCGTCCAGACTGCTATATTGAAGTGAAATCGGTTACGTTAGCGGAGAATGAACAGGGATTCTTTCCCGATGCGGTCACTGAAAGAGGTCAGAAACACCTTCGGGAGTTGATGAACGTAGCGGCTGAAGGCCAGCGAGCGGTTATCTTTTTTGCCGTGCTGCATTCAGCCATTACACGGTTTTCACCCGCGCGCCACATCGATGAGAAATACGCGCAACTATTGTCAGAAGCTCAACAGAAGGGGGTAGAAATTCTGGCTTATAAAGCGGAACTTTCTGCCAAAGGTATGACTCTTAAAAAATCACTGCCCGTTACACTGTAGTAGAGTAAGTAACTGGTTAATTTACATTCTGGTCGCGTGCGCAAATACGCTTTTCCTCACACAGTTGTCAAGTGTTACGTTTAGATAATTGCTATCCGGAAAAGCATCTGCTATTTATAGCGGCCTCATTTTTCCCCCGAACATGGGGATCGATAGTGCGTGTTAAGGAGAAGCAACATGCAAGAAGGGCAAAACCGTAAAACATCGTCCCTGAGTATTCTCGCCATCGCTGGGGTGGAGCCATATCAGGAGAAGCCGGGCGAAGAGTATATGAACGAAGCCCAGCTGGCGCACTTCCGTCGTATTCTGGAAGCATGGCGTAATCAACTCAGGGATGAAGTCGATCGCACCGTTACACATATGCAGGATGAAGCGGCCAACTTCCCGGACCCGGTAGACCGTGCAGCCCAGGAAGAAGAGTTCAGCCTCGAACTGCGTAACCGCGATCGTGAGCGCAAGCTGATCAAAAAGATCGAAAAGACGCTGAAAAAAGTGGAAGACGAAGATTTCGGCTACTGCGAATCCTGTGGTGTCGAAATTGGTATTCGTCGTCTGGAAGCGCGTCCGACAGCCGATCTGTGCATCGACTGCAAAACGCTGGCTGAAATTCGCGAAAAACAGATGGCTGGCTAATTACAGCCGTTTCATCACGTTTACCACAGGCGGGAAATGCTCCCGCCTTATTTTTTGTTCAAAGAGATGACTGACACACACTATATTGGCCGCTTCGCTCCCTCTCCTTCCGGCGAGCTCCATTTTGGTTCTCTGATTGCCGCACTCGGCAGCTATTTGCAGGCACGCGCGCAAAAAGGTCGCTGGCTGGTACGCATTGAAGATATCGACCCGCCTCGTGAAGTTCCCGGTGCCGCAGAAACTATTCTGCGCCAGCTGGAACATTACGGTCTGCTCTGGGACGGCGACGTTCTTTGGCAATCCCAGCGTCACGATGCCTATCGCGAAGCACTCGTCTGGCTACACGAGCAAGGGCTAAGTTATTATTGCACCTGTACACGAGCGCGAATTCACAGTATTGGCGGTATTTACGATGGTCATTGCCGTGAATTACATCATGACCCAGAAAACGCGGCTGTACGCATTCGGCAATTACATCCGGTTACGCAGTTTACCGATCAGTTGCGCGGTATCATCCACGCCGACGAAAAACTGGCACGGGAAGACTTCATTATCCATCGCCGTGATGGTTTGTTTGCCTACAACCTGGCGGTGGTTGTTGACGATCACTTTCAGGGCGTGACAGAAATTGTCCGTGGTGCGGATTTGATTGAACCAACGGTACGGCAAATCTCGCTGTACCAGCTTTTTGGCTGGCAAGTGCCGGATTACATTCATTTACCGCTGGCGCTTAACGCACAAGGCGCTAAACTTTCCAAGCAGAATCATGCGCCTGCGTTACCAAAAGGCGATCCGCGCCCGGTGCTAATTGAAGCGCTACGGTTTCTGGGTCAACAGACACAAGCACATTGGCAGGATTACAGCGTTGAGCAAATCCTCCAGTCAGCCGTCAAAAACTGGGCGCTGACTGCGGTGCCGGAGTCGGCAATTGTAAATTCAACATTCTCAAATGCGTCATGCTGAGCTATGATTAGCCGCTATTTTTTTGTCCTGAATGATGTTTGACACTACCGAGGTGTACTATTTTTACCCGAGTCGCTAATTTTTGCCGCAAGGTGCTAAGCCGCGAGGAGAGCGAGGCTGAACAGGCAGTCGCCCGTCCACAGGTGACGGTGATCCCGCGTGAGCAGCATGCTATTTCCCGCAAAGATATCAGTGAAAACGCCCTGAAGGTAATGTACAGGCTCAATAAAGCGGGATACGAAGCCTGGCTGGTTGGCGGCGGCGTACGCGACCTGTTACTTGGCAAAAAGCCGAAAGATTTTGACGTGACCACTAACGCCACGCCAGAGCAGGTACGCAAACTGTTCCGTAACTGTCGTCTGGTAGGTCGCCGTTTCCGTCTCGCCCACGTGATGTTTGGCCCGGAAATTATCGAAGTTGCCACTTTCCGCGGACATCACGAAGGCAACGTCAGCGATCGCACCACCTCCCAGCGCGGGCAAAATGGTATGTTGCTGCGCGACAACATTTTCGGTTCCATCGAAGAAGACGCCCAGCGCCGCGATTTCACTATCAACAGCCTGTATTACAGCGTGGCGGATTTTACCGTTCGCGATTACGTTGGCGGCATGAAGGATCTGAAAGACGGCGTTATCCGTCTGATTGGTAACCCGGAAACGCGCTACCGTGAAGATCCGGTACGGATGCTGCGCGCGGTACGTTTTGCCGCCAAGCTGCACATGCGCATTAGCCCGGAAACCGCAGAGCCGATCCCACGCCTGGCTACCCTGCTGAACGATATTCCTCCAGCGCGTCTGTTTGAAGAGTCACTCAAACTGTTGCAAGCGGGTTATGGTTACGAAACCTATAAACTGCTGTGTGAATATCATCTGTTCCAGCCACTGTTCCCGACCATTACCCGTTACTTTACGGAAAATGGCGACAGTCCAATGGAGCGAATCATTGAGCAGGTCCTGAAAAACACCGATACGCGTATTCATAATGATATGCGCGTTAATCCGGCGTTCCTGTTTGCCGCCATGTTCTGGTATCCACTGCTGGAAACGGCACAGAAAATCGCCCAGGAAAGCGGCCTGACTTATCATGACGCTTTCGCGCTGGCGATGAACGATGTGCTGGACGAAGCCTGCCGTTCGCTGGCGATACCGAAACGTCTGACTACGCTAACCCGCGATATCTGGCAGCTGCAATTGCGTATGTCCCGCCGTCAGGGTAAACGCGCCTGGAAATTACTGGAACATCCGAAGTTCCGCGCAGCCTACGATCTGCTGGCACTGCGTGCTGAAGTGGAGCGTAACGCTGAATTGCAACGCCTGGCGAAATGGTGGGGTGAGTTCCAGGTCTCCGCGCCGCCAGACCAGAAAGGGATGCTCAACGAGCTGGATGAAGAACCGTCACCACGTCGTCGTACTCGTCGTCCGCGCAGACGCGCGCCACGTCGCGAGGGCACCGCATGACGGTGGCTTATATTGCCATTGGCAGCAATCTGGCCTCTCCGCTGGAGCAGGTCAATGCTGCCGTAAAAGCATTAGCTGATATTCCCGAAAGTCGCATTCTCGCCGTCTCTTCGTTTTACCGCACCCCCCCTCTGGGTCCGCAGGATCAACCCGATTATCTGAACGCAGCCGTAGCGCTGGAAACAACTCTCGCACCAGAAGAGTTACTTAACCATACACAGCGTATTGAGCTACAGCAGGGACGTGTGCGCAAAGCCGAACGCTGGGGGCCGCGTACGCTCGATCTCGACATTATGCTGTTTGGTGATGCAGTGATAAATACCGAACGCCTGACTGTTCCGCATTACGATATGAAGAATCGCGGTTTTATGCTGTGGCCGCTGTTTGAGATTGCGCCTGAGCTGATGTTTCCTGATGGTGATTCTTTACAGAAGATACTTATTGAGTCAGATGCTTCCAGACCTGAACTTTGGTAAAGCGCGGTATAACAGAACAATCTAATCATACTCCACGTTGCTTATGATGCTGATACAACGTGTCCATATATACAAATCTCAAGTAATATCTTCGGGATAAATAAGATTCTCGTCTCAATCAGACGAGATAACTAAAACGTCTCTTCAAGAAACTTATCTTTGTTTTAACATTTCTTGCATCTAAAACCGTCAACTCCATTAACGGCCACAAAAAAGTTATTTGTTATAATAACTTAAAAATCAAACTATTCCATGTTATATATTCTTAATTCGTCTTTTAAAAAATATAAATTGACACAACAAACAATAATCACAACATATGAATCACCTATTTTTTCGCCATATTTAAATCATAAAACCAAAAACCAATAAAATTAATTCATATATTCAGTTCGGCAATAACTCCCCCCCTCTTACATTATGTCAATGCTTTCAGTAATGTTCCTCCGCCGAATTAATACTTCAATTTTTTGTAAGGATACGTTTCATGAAAAAAACACTGCTCGCAGCCATCCTGGTTTTGTCTTCCGGTTCAGCCCTGGCTGTTGATGGCGGCCATATCGATTTTAACGGTATGGTACAGTCCGGCACCTGTAAAGTTGGTGTAGTTGATACAGGTATGCACGGCATCAGCACTGATGGCGTAGTTACCCTGGATACTGCGAACGTAACGGATAACTTTGCTGAAGTAAGCGCAACAGCTGTCGGCTTATTGCCGAAAGAGTTCATGATTGCTGTTGATTGTGTACCAGGTAAGACCACCGCGGCTTTGACCATGGGTTCAGCTAGCTATGCGAACACCAGCGGTACTCTGAATAACAATACAAACATCACTATTAACGGTATTCAGCCGGCTAAGAACGTGAATATTGCTGTTCATAATATGAAAAATAACTCTGGCGCTGCTGAAATTAAACAAATCCATATGAACAATTCTTCTGAAGTCCAGGAATTAACATTGGATGCAGATGGTAACGGTCAGTATGTGTTTAACGCCTCTTATGTTAAAGCACCAAATAGCCCGGCGGTTACTGAAGGTCATGTAACAACTAACGCACTGTACACTATTACTTATCCTTAATTAATGGTGAGTTGAGTATAAGGTTTGCCATCGGGCAAACCTTATTTTCACTAACTTTATCTTCCCACTAACAGCAAGGAGTGCTTATGTTTCCCTTGGTAAAAAAAACGATTAGTGCATTATTTATTAGTACTCTGTTAACCAGTGCTCCGGCATTCGCTGACATTATTATTTCCGGGACTCGTATCATCTATAACTCTGATAAAAAAGATGTCAACGTTCGTCTTGAAAATAAAGGGAACCGTCCTTTACTGATTCAGAACTGGTTGGATACTGGCGATGACAATGTCGATCCCAGCCAGATTAAAGTCCCGTTTACCGCTACGCCACCTGTTTCACGCGTTGAGCCAAAACGTGGGCAAACCGTAAAAGTGATGTTTACCGGTGCAACAGATCTCCCTAAAGACCGGGAAAGCGTCTACTGGTTTAACGTGCTGGAAGTGCCCCCCAAGCCAAAAGATGCTAAGACCGACAAAAACTTATTACAACTGGCTTTCCGCACCCGCATCAAACTCTTTTATCGCCCGAGCGGCTTACAGGGCGAACCTGCTGAAGCGCCAGCGAAAATCACCTGGAAATTAAATAACGCGCAATTGCTGGCGAATAATCCAACGCCTTATTACGTATCGTTTAATGACATCACTCTGGAAAGCGCCGGCAAGAACTACAAAGTCGATTCCAGTATGGTCGCACCTTTCAGCCAGGCAAGCTTTAGTGTAACCGGTCAGCCAGGAAGCGTTTCATCAGGAAAAGTGAACTACAAAGCGATTAACGACTTTGGCGGCAACATCGACGGTTCCGCAACATTCTAAAAATAAACGGATTTTCTTTAACATTGCCAGGAATGCAACCTTGTACCAGTTTACTCATCAAAAAAGTCGTATACCGAAAAAAACGCTACTTGCGGCCTGTTGTGCCCTCTTTTATAGCAACTGCGGTGCAGCAGCAGATACTGTGGAATATGACAGCTCCTTTTTAATGGGATCTGGCGCATCAACTATTGATGTTAAACGTTACGCTCAAGGTAACCCGACACCACCGGGCCTCTATAATGCTCGCGTATTTGTAAACGGCCAACCCATATCCAGTTTAGAAATTCCGTTTGTGGATATTGGTGAAAACAGCGCGGCGGCCTGTATTACCCACAAAAATCTGGCACAGTTACACATTAAGCAACCAGAACACCCTGTCACCTTGCTTGCAAGAGAAGGTGATGAGGAAGATTGTTTGAACCTGGAGAAATCATTCGCTCAGGCTGACATTCACTTTGATGGAAGCGACCAGTTTCTCAATCTAACAATTCCTCAGGCCTATGTCCTGAAGAACTATGGCGGTTATGTCGATCCCTCGTTGTGGGAGTCGGGGATTAACGCAGCCACGCTGTCATATTCACTGAATGCCTATCACACAAGTTCAGATGACAACGACAATGACAGTGTCTATGGTGCTTTAAACTCGGGTATCAATTTAGGGGCCTGGCACTTTCGTGCACGCGGTAACTATAACTGGACGAAAGAGAGTGGCAGTCATTTCGATTTCCAGGATCGTTACTTACAACGAGACATTCCGGCAATGCGTTCACAGGTAATCATGGGGGACTCCTATACTACCGGTGAAACATTTGACTCTGTCAACGTTCGTGGTATTCGCCTGTACAGTGATAGCCGGATGCTGCCTTCCGCACTGGCCAGTTACGCCCCAACCATACGTGGAGTAGCAAACTCCAACGCCAAAGTCACGGTGACTCAGAGCGGGTATAAAATCTATGAAACCACCGTTCCACCCGGTGAGTTTGTTATAGACGATGTCAGCCCATCAGGCTTTGGTAGTGAGCTAATTGTAACTATCGAAGAAGCTGATGGTTCAAAACGCACGTTTACTCAACCCTTCTCCTCCGTTGTACAAATGCAACGCCCTGGAGTGGGCCGTTGGGACTTCAGTGCCGGTAAAGTCATTGATGATGGTCTGCGTTCCGAACCCAACATGGGGCAAACCTCTTTTTACTATGGCTTGAACAACTTTTTCACGGGTTATACCGGCATTCAGTTCACTGATAATGACTATATCGCCGGATTGCTGGGTCTTGGTATTAACACTGGCATCGGTGCCTTTGCCGTTGACGTTACCCATTCCCGTACTCAAATCCCGGATGATAAAACCTATCAGGGGCAAAGTTATCGCGTCACCTGGAACAAGCTCTTTGAAGATACCGGAACGTCATTTAACCTCGCAGCTTACCGCTACTCCACCCAGGATTATCTGGGTCTACATGATGCGTTAGTTCTGATTGATGACGCCAAACATTTGTCTGCCGATGAAGAAAAAAACACCATGCAGACATACTCGCGTATGAAGAACCAATTTACCGTCAGTATTAACCAGCCGCTGAATATCGCTTATGAGGACTATGGTTCGTTATTTATTTCCGGTAGCTGGACGGATTATTGGGCCGCAAACGATAGCAGAACAGAATATAACATTGGCTACAGTAAAAGTGTTTCGTGGGGTAGCTTCAGCGTCAACCTACAGCGTAGCTGGAATGAAAATGGCGATAAAGATGACGCAATGTATATCAGCGTTAGCGTTCCTATTGAAAATATTTTCGGTGGTAAACGTAAGTCTTCCGGTTTCCGTAATGTAAATACTCAGCTCAATACCGATTTTGATGGCTCACATCAGTTAAATATTAATAGTTCAGGTAGTAGCGAAAGTAATCTCGTGAATTACAGCGTCAATACCGGTTATAGTCTGGATAAAAACACCAGTGATATAGCCTCCGTAGGTGGCTATATCAATTATGAATCTGGATTAGGCGGCCTTTCCGCTTCGGCCTCTGCCACTTCCGATAATAGTCAACAGTATTCTATTTCAACTGATGGCGGCTTTATATTACATGGCGGTGGGCTGACGTTCACTAACAACAGTTTCAGCAATAACGATACGTTGGTATTAATTAAAGCTCCAGGAGCGAAAGGTGCGCGACTCAATAACAGTAATAATGAAATCGATCGCTGGGGATATGCAGTGACATCCTCTGTCAGTCCATACCGTGAAAACAGGGTTGGTCTGAACATTGAAACAATGGAAAACGATGTAGAACTCAAAAGTACCAGTGCTACCACCGTACCTCGTAGCGGCTCCATTGTTCTAACCCGTTTTGAAACGGATCAGGGACGCTCAGCCGTGTTGAATATTACTGCCAATAATGGCAAAGCGATTCCATTTGCCGCAGAGGTTTACCAGAATGAAATAATGATAGGCAGTATGGGACAAGGTGGCCAGGCATTTGTACGTGGTATTAACGATAATGGGGAATTAACAGTTAGCTGGTTTGAAAACAACCAAACCATGCACTGCAAATTACATTATCAACTCCCTGTCCAGCCACAAACATTGGGAAATACAAACACCTTATTACTTAACGATCTTATCTGTCAGGTAGCAAATCATTAATATGGAAAATTATATGAAAAGGATAATAATAACATCCGCATTAATCGGCCTGGTTTTTCCCATGGTTAGTACTGCAACAAATCTTGATGTCGATTTTACAGCCACCGTATTAGCCACCACCTGTACGATAGCCATTGAACAAGATGACGGCCCTGTAGTGACCAATGGTGGGAACGATGAATATAGCCTGATAATTCCTGATGTTGGACTTGATAAAGTTGTTACGGGTGCCCCCTCCGCTGAAGCCAACTTTAAATTAGTCGCCACCGGTTGTAGTAATGAACTCTCAAAAATTTATACAAGGCTAACAGGAACAACTATTTCAGGTAAGTTGATTGTTAATGAAGCAAACGCTGGCGCTGCCGGTATTGGCATGGGAATTAAGCGTAGAGGTACTGCTGATTCAACCTTCTTCTCCCCCAATAATACCGACAGATTTGAATGGAGCAACGATGAGAAGTCTCACTGTGTACCACTGACCGTCGCACTACGTGAAACAACGGTGGGATCGGGACGCACCGGTACATTTCAGGCTAAAGCCACCTTTAACTTCACCTATGAATAGCAGGGACAGCCACCATGAAATTAAAAGCCATAGCTACACTAATTGCGATTGTTGCAGTGGGCACAAACTTTTGTACCAATTTCACTTATGCAGGTACACCTTCAGCCTCTTTAACCGTTAACAGTAACCTTACCATGGGCACCTGCACTGCTAAGATACTCAATTCCAGCGATACTGAGATTAATATCGTTGCCTTTAACGATGTTTATATTTCTGAGCTGGCAGCTAAAAGCAAAGTACAAAAATTTAAAATTCGCTTTAGCAATTGTTCCGGTCTTCCACAAAATAGTGCCCAAGTAGTATTAGCTCCTAGAGGGATAAACTGCGCGGGTTCTAACTCCAATTCTTCTGGTTTCGCCAACAAACTATTCGGTACAGGAGCCGCTGGCAGAACCGCAGTGGAAGTATGGACAACCGATACGCCAGAAGGGAATGGCAGTGCACAGTTCAATTGTTATCTCAGAAACGTGATGACAGTCAATCTTCCAACAGACACCACGACACAGCCATTTGACTACAAGTTAAGTGCACGGATGACTGTTGCTGAAGGCAGAACAACTGCTGATGTCACGCCGGGTGAGTTTCTCTCTCCCACAACTTTTACGATAACTTACCAATAAGTGCAGATAAGGATATTAGAATGCTATGCAGGCATCATAAATTCATACGCCTTTTGGGTCTGGCAACTGTCTTTATTACACCTTTCAGCAATGCCGGTCAGGATATCGATCTTACCGCACAGATTGTGGCTAGCACCTGTCAGGTTGAAATCAGTAACAATGGCGTGGTGGATCTCGGTACTGTGACGCTGGACTATTTTGCTGACAATGTTACACCGACGACAGATTATAGCGGCGGCAAAACATTTAACGTGAATATTGTCTCTTGCGATAATATTCAGACTACGCAATCGCAAATAAAATTAGATTTTCAGCCGCAGTCGGGTTCACTCGCGCAAGTGAATAATCAAATCTTCAGCAATGAATATGAACAACAATCTACCGGAGCTAAAAACGTCGGTATTGTGATATTTTCGACACAATCCAATGAACAAACATTTAATGTGAGGAAAACTGACGGAAGTTCTCAAGCTATCTATTCGGTAGCCTCGGGTAATCTTATTCCTTCAATCTGGACATTCTATTCCCGAATGCAGCGAGTTAATAATGCCCTTCCTCCCGAATCGGGCATGGTGAGAAGCCAGGTTATTGTTAACGTCTCTTACGAATAATAAGGATGGTTATGCAAAAGAAAAACAACAGACTGTTAATTAACTTATGCAGTATAATACTGTTATTTTTTATATCGTCACGGTATACGTTAGCTAATGAATGTTACATAGAGCGTAATGCTTCAGGGCCATATGAAATGACGATAACCCCAACTCCCTTCAATATACAAACACAAATGGTTACGACACCATCAGAAATAGCCTTCGCGGTCTGGGATGTCCATATTGACCTTCGGGGCGATAAGATTGGATGTAAATCCTTAGGCAGTGGCACAAGTTCGGTACATTTTATTAATACTGCGGAAGCCAGGTG
>NZ_BBMY01000110.1 GCF_000759775.1 Escherichia albertii NBRC 107761 = DSM 17582 | reverse complement strand
ATTTTGGGCCGTAGCAGGCGCATCTGCTTTGGTTTCTACCGCCGAACTTTTCACCGCAGGAGCTGCCGCCAGTGCACTATGAGACATTCCGGCACAGGCCAGGGAAAGGGTAATGAGCAGAGCTTTGATTCCGTGTTTCATACTGTTTTCTCCTTGTTTGTTAACAGTGGAATCACCTTAACGGGAGTGAAAACAGGAAACAAATGGCAATGTTCAGAAATGGAAAAGGCCGCGAAAGCGACCTTTTCTTGTTACAGTTGCAACGCATTTTTTTGCGAGGCGTCTTCAGGATTATTGCTGTTCCAGCGCATCGCCAATTTTGATTTTCGCCTCTTTGCGCAGGTTACTCATCAGCGCTTCAAAGACGATTTGTGCGTTGTTCTGGGTGATCCCCTGCACCATCGCTTTTTTCTGCTCTTCCGGCATTGAGCCTTGTTTCACTTCATCCAGCGCCAGAAGAACGACATTGCCTTGCATATCGGTCGCCATACCATAGCTCGGTTTGTCCTGAGTTGGCAGAGGCAGAGCAAACGCCGCCTGACTAATCGGGTCCTGACCAGAACGGTTTAAGGTTTTCGGCTCGCCAAATTTCAGAGCTGCCGCCTGCATAGCTTCCGCACCTTTGCCTGCTTTCAGCTCAACCAGCAGTTTTTCAGCATCCAGTTTCGCCTGCTGTTCCGCTTTATTGTGCTGAACCATCGCCTTAACCTGTTCCTGAACATCTGCCAACGGTTTAACCGTTTCCGGTTTGTGTTCGCTGATACGCAGGACGAACGCGCGATCGCCGTCTACAGTGATGATGTCAGAGTTGATACCCGGAGCGCCGTTTTCACCAACCAGACCACCGTTGAAGATCGCGTCCGCAACGGGTTTAAAGTTTAACTCTTCCGGCAGATTATCCTTGCTAAACCAACCCGTTTGCGTCGCTTTCACGCCCGCCGCCTGTTCTGCGCCAGCCAGAGATTCGGTGTCATTGCTCGCCGCATCGCTGACTTTCTGTTGCAGCGCATAGTAAGCATCCAGGGCTTTTTCGTGTTTCACTTTTGCCGCGATGTCATCACGCACTTCGTCTAATGACTTCACTTTCGCTGGCTGAACGTCATCCAGACGCACAATCAAGAAACCCACCGAGGATTTGAT
The DNA here is from genome assembly GCF_000759775.1 of Escherichia albertii NBRC 107761 = DSM 17582. Classification (GTDB taxonomy): domain Bacteria; phylum Pseudomonadota; class Gammaproteobacteria; order Enterobacterales; family Enterobacteriaceae; genus Escherichia; species Escherichia albertii. The sequence continues at coordinate 16,199 of NZ_BBMY01000110.1, read as the reverse complement.
AACGCCAGAAAGTTGTCCTTTTTCTTTCAGGCCGGCATTTTTCAGCTCGTCCGGGACAGTGGCATCTTCTAACCACCCCATATCGCCGCCATTACGGGCAGAGATAATATCGGCTGATTTCTCTTTCGCCAGGGCAGCAAAATCACCTCCTTTATTCAGCTCAGCAAGTACAGCTTTCGCTTCATCTTCAGTTTTAGTCTGGATGATGCTGTAGCGCATACGCTGTGGCTGAGTGAACTGCTCCTGATGTTGATCGTAGTAGCTCTGGATATCCGCATCGCTAACCGGTTGCTGCATCGTCGCAGCGTCCAGCTTGATATAGCTCACGCGGAATTGTTCCGGCGTCATGAAATTGTTTTTGTTTTGCTCGTAATAGCTGGCGATTTCCTGTTCGGTCACTGCCTGCTTAGCCGCCAGCGCGTTAACATCAATAGTTGCTTCACGCACTACGCGTTGTTGAGCGACCAGCGCTGCCAGTTCATCGGTTTCACCTTTCAGCATAAAGTCGGTGCCGGCAACGCCGTTAATCAGCTGTTGAGTTGTCAGCTGATTGCGTAATGCTTGCGCGTATTGATCGGCGCTCATCCCCATTTGGTTGAGGATGCTGTTATAGCGGCTGTTATCGAATTTGCCGTCAACCTGGAAAGCTGGGGTTGCGAAAATAGCCTGTTTAACCTGCTCATCGCTGATACCCAGTTTCAGTTCGCGGGCGTACTGATCCAGCAGCGCCTCGTCGATCAGACGATTCAGCACCTGCTGACGCAACGTTTTCATGTAACCTTCGTTCGCCGCCAGTTCAGAGTATCGGTCGCCCAGTTGTTGCTGCATGCGATTACGCTCGCTATTAAAAGCGTTCTCGAACTGACCACGGCTGATTTCCTGGTCATTCACTTTTGCGGCGTAGTTATTGCCTCCGCCAATCAGGTAACCACTCACGCCGGTCAAAATAAACGACACGATAATGATACCGAAAATAATCTTGAGCACGAGACTGTTTGCAGCCGTGCGTAAGCTGTCCATCATGGTGTAACAACACTCCGCTGTAGGTGACTGTATACCTCACGCAGCGTATCGCTGCGCGCAAAGGCCTATTGTGACAAGAAACGGGGGCAATTGTCAGCCCACAACACGCAGAAAGTCACGGAATACAAATAAAAAAGGCACATCAGTAGATGCGCCCTTGAACTTCGTCACATCCCCTCAGGGGACAACGCTTAGTTTACCGCGTCTTTCAGTGCCTTGCCTGCACGGAAGCTCGGTACTTTAGCGGCAGCAATGGTGATCTCTTTACCGGTCTGCGGGTTGCGGCCAGTACGGGCAGCACGCTCTTTAACGGCAAAAGTACCAAAACCTACCAGCGCTACATCATCCCCTTCTTTCAGAGATTCCGTTACGGAAGCAATAATAGCGTCTAACGCACGGCCAGCCGCAGCTTTAGAGATATCAGCTCCTGCAGCAATCTTGTCGATCAATTGAGATTTATTCACTCTTCTCTTCCTCTTTATAATTTATATCGCACTTGAATCCTTCAAGATACGAACGCGCAGCAGTTATATCAGGCCCGCCATCCCCTTACAACACCCCTTACTAAGGGCAAGCCTAATCCGCCCTCTAAGTTAACGAGACAAAAAAAGGCTGGCAAGTCCGAATTGGCCTGCCAGCCCTGTTTTTATTAGTGCATTTTGCGCGAGGTCACTATTTTGCGGTTACAACCTGCATACCAGAGGGTTCATTTTGCAGCGCAAGAGTCAGAACTTCCTCAATACGCTTCACCGGATGAATATCCAGATCGGCAATGACATTCTCCGGGATCTCTTCCAGATCGCGTTTGTTTTCGAACGGAATTAAGACTGTTTTAATTCCGCCGCGATGCGCTGCCAGCAGTTTTTCTTTCAAACCGCCGATAGGCAACACCTGACCACGCAGAGTGATCTCCCCCGTCATCGCCACATCGGCGCGAACCGGGTTGCCCGTCAGGCAAGAAACCAGTGCGGTGCACATCGCGATACCAGCACTCGGACCATCTTTTGGCGTCGCACCTTCCGGCACATGCACGTGGATATCGCGTTTTTCGTAAAAATCAGGGTTAATACCCAGTTTTTCTGCACGCGCGCGAACCACAGTTAACGCCGCCTGAATGGACTCCTGCATCACTTCACCCAATGAACCGGTATAGGTCAGTTTGCCTTTACCTGGGACACATGCAGTTTCAATGGTCAGCAAGTCGCCACCCACTTCTGTCCACGCCAGCCCCGTAACCTGACCAACGCGGTTTTCGTTATCCGCGCGACCATAGTCGAAACGCTGTACGCCAAGATAGTCGTGCAGATTATCGCCGTTAATTTCGATATGTTTTAGTGACTTATCGAGCAGTAACTGCTTAACAGCTTTACGACACAGTTTGGAGATTTCACGCTCCAGACCACGCACGCCAGCCTCACGCGTGTAGTAACGGATAATGCCAATAATGGCGCTATCATCGACAGTCAACTCGCCTTTTTTCAACGCATTACGCTCAATCTGCTTCGGCAGCAGGTGACGTTTAGCGATGTTCAGTTTTTCATCTTCGGTATAACCAGAAAGGCGAATCACTTCCATACGATCCAGCAGCGGCGCCGGAATGTTCATGGAGTTCGACGTCGCCACAAACATCACATCGCTAAGGTCGTAATCCACTTCCAGATAGTGGTCGCTGAACGCCACGTTCTGTTCTGGATCCAGCACTTCAAGCAGTGCGGAAGCCGGATCGCCACGCATATCCGAAGACATTTTGTCGATCTCATCCAGCAGGAACAGCGGGTTTTTCACGCCCACTTTCGCCATTTTCTGGATTAGTTTACCCGGCATAGAACCGATGTAAGTACGACGGTGACCACGAATTTCCGCTTCATCGCGCACACCGCCCAACGCCATACGGACATATTTACGTCCGGTCGCTTTCGCAATGGACTGTCCCAGAGACGTTTTACCTACCCCCGGCGGCCCAACCAGACAGAGAATCGGCCCCTTGATTTTGTTGACACGGCTTTGAACCGCGAGATATTCAAGGATGCGATCTTTCACGCGCTCCAGACCATAATGGTCGGTATCAAGGATTTCTTGCGCCTGACGCAGGTCTTTTTTGACCTTGCTACGCGCATTCCACGGCACCTGAACCATCCAGTCGATATAACCGCGCACCACGGTCGCTTCTGCCGACATCGGAGACATCATTTTCAGCTTCTGCAGCTCTGCTTCCGCTTTCTCTTTCGCCTCTTTCGGCATTTTCGCCGCGTCGATTTTGCGCTTCAGGGCTTCGTTTTCGTCCGGCGCGTCGTCCATTTCGCCGAGTTCTTTCTGAATCGCTTTCATTTGCTCATTCAGATAGTACTCACGCTGGGATTTCTCCATCTGCTTTTTAACGCGGTTGCGAATGCGCTTCTCAACCTGCAGCAGATCGATTTCCGATTCCATCATCGCCATCAGATATTCCAGACGCTCATTCACGTCGGACATCTCAAGAACGGACTGCTTGTCAGCCAGTTTCAGCGGCATATGCGCGGCAATGGTATCCGCCAGGCGCGCCGGGTCGTCGATGCTGTTCAGCGACGTCAGCACTTCGGGTGGAATTTTTTTGTTCAGCTTGATGTAACCTTCGAACTGGCTGATTGCGGTACGCACCAGCACTTCCTGTTCCCGCTCATCAATGGTCGGTGACTCCAGATACTCCGCCTTCGCAGAAAAATGTTCGCCATTATCAGAGAGCGCAGAAATACGCGCGCGCTGTAACCCCTCGACCAGCACTTTGACGGTGCCGTCAGGCAGTTTCAGCATCTGCAATATAGAGGCCACGGTCCCGACGGTGAAAAGATCGTTTACACCCGGCTCATCCGTTGAGGCTTCTTTCTGCGCGACCAGCATAATTTTCTTATCATGGTCCATCGCCGCTTCCAGACAACGGATAGATTTTTCCCGTCCGACAAATAAGGGGATGACCATGTGCGGATAAACCACCACATCGCGCAGCGGCAATACGGGGATTTCAATGCGTTCAGAACGCTCAGGATTCATAGAGCTCTCTCTTAGTTTAATGTCCGCCAGGTAATCAGATGACACGACTGTGCTTCACGCCATCTATTAACATGTACGTCAGTATATGGGGATGTTTCCCCCACATTCAACGCTGAGAATAGAGGAAAAATGAAAGGGGGGATAAAATCCCCCCTTTTTAGTTAACTAATTGTATGAATGTGGTTAATTATTCACCAGAAGCCTGCTGTGCTTCTGGCTTGCCATAAATCAGCAACGGTTTGCTCTGGCCTTCAATCACTGACTCATCGATTACCACTTTTTCGACATCTTCCATGGACGGCAGATCGTACATGGTATCGAGTAGCGCCGCTTCAACGATGGAACGCAGACCACGAGCACCGGTTTTACGCGCCATCGCTTTCCTGGCGATAGCATCCAGTGCCTCGTCACGGAACTCCAGCTCCACGCCTTCGAGATTAAACAGCGCCTGATATTGCTTGGTCAGGGCGTTTTTCGGCTCTTTAAGGATCTGAATCAGGGCTTCTTCGCTCAGTTCATTCAGCGTTGCTACAACTGGCAGACGACCGATGAACTCAGGGATCAGACCAAACTTGATCAGATCTTCCGGTTCAACCTGCGCCAGCAGCTCGCCTTCGCTTGCTTTATCAGACTTCGCTTTTACCGTCGCGCCAAAACCAATGCCGGAGCCGGTTTCTACACGATGGGAAATCACTTTATCCAGACCAGCAAACGCGCCGCCGCAGATAAACAGGATCTTAGAGGTATCAACCTGCAAGAACTCCTGCTGCGGATGTTTACGCCCACCTTGCGGTGGAACGGCGGCAACCGTGCCTTCGATCAGTTTCAACAGTGCCTGCTGTACGCCTTCACCGGAAACGTCACGGGTAATAGATGGGTTGTCTGACTTACGAGAAATTTTGTCGATTTCATCGATGTAGACAATCCCGCGCTGCGCTTTCTGTACGTCGTAATCGCACTTTTGCAACAGCTTCTGAATAATGTTTTCAACGTCTTCGCCCACATAACCGGCTTCGGTCAGGGTAGTCGCGTCGGCCATGGTGAACGGGACGTCCAGCAGGCGCGCCAGCGTTTCGGCCAGCAGCGTTTTACCGGAGCCGGTCGGGCCAATCAGCAGAATGTTACTTTTGCCCAACTCGACGCCATTGCTGGTATCGCCGTTGCGCAGACGTTTGTAGTGGTTGTATACCGCGACCGCCAGCACTTTTTTCGCCTGTTCCTGCCCGATAACGTAATCGTCCAGGTGGTTGCGAATTTCATGTGGCGTCGGCAGCGCACTGCGTTCACGATGCGGTGCTACTTCTTTAATCTCTTCGCGAATGATGTCGTTACATAAATCGACACATTCGTCGCAGATATACACGGATGGTCCGGCAATCAGCTTGCGCACTTCATGCTGGCTTTTGCCGCAAAAAGAGCAATACAGCAATTTGCCTGAGCCATCTTTGCGTTTATCTGTCATGGGTCAAAACCTCTTCTTTGTTCTTTGTGCCGCACACGACGACGCAAATGCCATTCTCAGGCGCAAGCCGCTTACAGCGTTGTGCCGCTCTGGGTAAGTATAGCGGTACAGTTGCGCCTCTGGCATCAATTACGATGGGTCAGAATCGAATCGACCAGACCGTATTCCACCGCTTCAGGTGCGGACAGGAAGCGATCGCGCTCGGTGTCTCGTTCAATCTGTTCTAATGATTGACCCGTATGGAGCGCCATAAGTTCATTCATACGCCCTTTAACTTTCAGAATTTCACGGGCATGAATTTCGATATCGGTCGCCTGACCCTGATAGCCTCCCAACGGCTGGTGGATCATCACGCGCGAATTCGGCAGGCAGAAACGTTTACCTTTTGCCCCGGCTGTCAGCAGGAATGCGCCCATTGAGGCCGCCTGGCCCATACAGATAGTGCTGACATCAGGCTTGATAAACTGCATGGTGTCATAGATAGACATCCCGGCAGTGATTACCCCGCCAGGGGAGTTAATGTACAGATAGATATCTTTTTCCGGGTTTTCCGCTTCCAGGAACAGCATCTGCGCCACAATCAGGTTTGCCATGTGATCTTCAACCTGGCCGGTCAGAAAAATGACGCGTTCCTTAAGTAGACGAGAATAGATATCAAAAGAGCGCTCGCCGCGTGAGGTCTGTTCAATGACCATCGGCACCAGCGCCATATGGGGTGCTAAGTTATCTCGTTCGCCGCTGTATGACATTTCCGTCTCCTGGATAAAATTGAAAAAACCTGCTGTACCGATTGTAACCTTATGGACGGATTATCAGCTAGTCCCTGTGTTATGGGTACGGCATCACCATATTTCAAGCATAACAATCTTTTGTTGTAACGCTAACACCGAAACGCGGTTTTCGCACGGTCCCATGCAATATTCATGACAAAAAAAAGCCCACCACCTGGCGGTGACGGGCCTTTGTGCGAATTTAGCGCTTTACGCTGCGTAAATTACGCCTGCTGGTTCATCAGTTCGTTGAAAGTGGTTTCTTTTTCAGTCACTTTCGCTTTCGCCAGAATCGCTTCAACAGCCTGTTCTTCCAGAGCGACGTTACGCATATTGTCCATCAGCTCTTTATTTTTGCTGTAGAACTCAATAACTTCTTTCGGATCTTCATACGCAGAAGCCATCTCTTCGATCAGGCCTTTCACACGCTCTTCGTCAGCTTTCAGCTCGTTGGTGCGGATAACTTCGCCCAGCAGCAGGCCAACTACAACACGACGTTTAGCCTGTTCTTCAAACAGTTCACGCGGCAGTTCCAGAGCTTGTTTCTCGTTGCCGCCGAAACGCTGTGCAGCCTGACGACGCAGAACGTCGATTTCGCTGTCGATCAGCGCAGCCGGAACGTCGATGTCGTTAGCTTTTACCAGACCTTCAATCGCCTGGGACTTAACGCGATTGCGAATTGCGCTCTTCAGCTCGCGTTCCATGTTTTTACGCACTTCAGCACGCAAACCTTCTACGGAACCATCTTCAACGCCGAAACGTTTGATGAATTCAGCAGTCAGCTCCGGCAGCTCACGCTCTTCAACTTTCTTCAGGTTGATAGCAAATTTCGCTGCCTTACCTTTCAGGTTTTCTGCGTGGTACTCTTCCGGGAAGGTCACATCGATAGTGAACTCTTCGCCAGCTTTGTGGCCCTTGATACCGTCTTCAAAGCCCGGGATCATGCGGCCCTGCCCCATCGCCAGTACGAAGTCAGTCGCTTTACCGCCTTCGAACTCTTCACCGTCTACAGAACCGGTGAAATCGATGGTAACGCGGTCTTCTGCGTCAGCAGCGCCGTCTTTTTCTTTCCAGGTAGCCTGCTGTTTACGCAGAGTATCCAGCATGCCGTCAACGTCAGCGTCGGTCACTTCAACGATCGGTTTTTCAACTTCGATCGCTTCCAGACCCTGCAGTTCAACTTCCGGATAGACTTCAAATTCTACAGAGTAGGTGAAGTCTTCACCCGGCTTGTATTCGCCCGGAACATAGGTCGGTGCGCCAGCCGGATTGATTTTTTCTTTAATGATGGCGTCAATGAAGTTACGGCTCATCAGGTCGCCCAGAACGTCCTGGCGTACAGACGCGCCATAACGCTGAGCAACGATATTCATTGGCACTTTGCCTTTGCGGAAGCCGTCAATACGTACTTTTTTCGCAACGTTGACCAGCTCGCTTTTAACAGCGGTCTCGATGCTGTCAGCAGCGATAGTAATCGTTACACGGCGGCCAAGGCCTTGAGTGGTTTCAACTGAAACTTGCATCTTGTTACCTCAAAAAATCACAGTGCTCGGTCAACTCTTACCCCGCAAGCACAGGTTGTTGGCTTCGCGGAACCGGGATGTTCTTATAATCAATCACATTCCCTGTTACCAGAATCATCCCGAAACATTCAAATAAGACGCGGCATTATAGCGGCATCACTTATATGAGTCGAGAACGGTTATTGCGCGCTGCCGCGTATTTTTTCACAATTCCCGGGCAATTTTCGTCTGAATGCCGGGCAAAAAGCACAAAATCCAGACAAAACAAAACGGCCCGCAGGCCGTTTTTCATAAAATCTCTAGCAACATACTGGAAAAGCGCTGACTGTTGCAAATGCGTTTTTAGGCGATGCTTCCAGCTCCACGACAGGGAGGAGAGGCAAAGATCGTATCCTGCAGCCCCTCCCACTCCTTAATGGTATAAGTATGCAAAGCCAGCGCATGAACGGTAGTAGAGAGTTCTTCCGCTAACGTACTGTAAATCATTCGATGACGATTAAGAAAACGTTCACCCGTAAAACGATCGCTGACCAGCACAACTTTAAAATGGCTTTCAGAGCCGGCCGGGACATTGTGACGATAGCTTTCATCCACAACTTCGAGGAATACGGGTTGGAACGCCGTCCTTAATTTTTCTTCTATCCGCTCACGTATCATCATGAAATATCTCCTCCGACAACGCTGAGATGTCACCCATCCCTTTAAATACTAGCCGCTTTTACCGTTTCCATTACAGCTTAACAACAAATATTTAGCGTTCACCCCGTTTTTTCCGTCAAGCGTATGAAGTTTACTGGTTTAAAGATCGATTCACGGGCTTCGCGTCGGTGTTTCTTTTGCTCAAGGCGATTATTTCGTCAACATGATGAATTTACATGCCTCACCCACTTCCCCTCGTCGTTGGCAATGTTATGATGGCGGGAATTTTTACCAAACACGCTTACAAGTCTCTGAGAGCCAGAACATGTTTAAAAAAATCCTCTTCCCGTTAGTTGCCCTGTTTATGCTTGCGGGGTGCGCAACGCCGCCAACGACTATCGATGTCTCCCCGACAATGACGCTGCCACAACAAGATCCAAGTTTGATGGGCGTCACCGTGAGCATTAACGGCGCTGACCAGCGTGCCGATCAGGCGCTGGCGAAAGTCACCCGCAACAACCAGATTGTTACCCTGACCGCTTCCCGCGATCTGCGTTTCCTGCTGCAAGAAGTGCTGGAAAAACAAATGACCGCGCGTGGTTATATGGTCGGCCCAAATGGTCCGGTTAATCTGCAAATCATCGTTAACCAACTGTACGCAGACGTTTCCCAGGGCAATGTGCGTTACAACATTGCTACCAAAGCGGATATCGCCATCATCGCCACTGCGCAAAATGGCAACAAGATGACCAAAAACTATCGTGCCAGCTACAACGTTGAAGGCGCTTTCCAGGCCTCCAACAAAAACATTGCCGATGCGGTTAACAGTGTGCTGACCGACACCATCGCTGATATGTCTCAGGACACCAGCATTCACGAATTCATCAAGCAGAACGCACGTTAATTTCTGCCTTCTGGCCCGGCGTAAACCGGGCCTGTAGATGCCCATGTCCAGTCAATATTTACGTATTTTCCAACAGCCGCGTTCAGCCATTTTGCTGATCCTGGGTTTTGCTTCCGGGCTCCCCCTCGCCCTGACATCCGGCACGTTACAGGCGTGGATGACGGTCGAGAATATCGATCTTAAAACTATTGGTTTCTTCTCTCTGGTGGGCCAGGCTTACGTATTTAAATTCCTCTGGTCGCCGTTAATGGATCGCTATACCCCGCCATTTCTCGGTCGGCGACGCGGTTGGCTGCTCGCTACGCAAACGCTGTTATTACTGGCGATTGCGGCAATGGGGTTTCTTGAACCGGGTACGCAACTACGCTGGATGGCTGCGCTGGCGGTGGTTATCGCTTTTTGCTCCGCTTCTCAGGATATCGTCTTTGATGCCTGGAAAACGGATGTACTTCCAGCGGAAGAACGCGGCGCAGGAGCGGCAATCAGCGTACTGGGTTACCGTCTGGGGATGCTGGTTTCTGGCGGTCTGGCTTTATGGCTGGCGGATAAATGGCTGGGCTGGCAAGGCATGTATTGGTTGATGGCGGCCCTGTTGATCCCTTGTATTATCGCGACATTGCTTGCACCGGAACCAACCGACACCATTCCCGTACCGAAAACACTGGAGCAAGCCGTTGTTGCGCCTCTGCGTGATTTCTTTGGTCGCAATAACGCCTGGTTGATTCTGCTTTTAATCGTACTGTACAAACTGGGTGATGCTTTCGCCATGAGCCTGACAACCACCTTTTTAATTCGCGGCGTCGGGTTTGATGCTGGTGAAGTGGGTGTGGTTAACAAAACGCTCGGTTTACTGGCGACCATTGTTGGTGCTTTGTACGGCGGTATTTTGATGCAGCGCCTTTCGCTGTTCCGTGCGCTACTGATTTTCGGTATTTTACAGGGCGCGTCCAACGCTGGTTACTGGCTGCTTTCCATCACTGATAAGCATCTCTACAGTATGGGCGCGGCCGTCTTTTTCGAAAACCTGTGCGGCGGGATGGGAACATCGGCGTTTGTGGCCCTGTTAATGACTCTGTGTAATAAGTCATTTTCCGCTACTCAGTTCGCCCTGCTCTCAGCACTCTCTGCCGTAGGTCGGGTTTATGTAGGCCCCGTGGCAGGCTGGTTTGTTGAAGCTCACGGCTGGTCGACGTTCTATCTGTTCTCTGTCGCAGCCGCCGTCCCCGGACTTATTTTACTGCTGGTTTGCCGCCAGACGCTGGAATATACGCGGCTCAACAACGACTTTATCCCGCGTACCGAATATCCATCAGGTTATGCCTTTGCCACGTGGACCCTGGCGGCGGGCGCCTGCCTGCTGGCTGTGTGGTTACTGTTGTTGACGATGGACGCGCTGGATTTGACCCATTTCTCGTTCCTGCCAGTCCTGTTGGAAGCCGGTGTTTTAGTCGCTCTTGGCGGCATAGTGCTTGGCAGTTTACTGGACTATCTGGCGCTACGTAAAACACACCTGACGTAACCTGTGAATATTATTTAGCTGTAGTAATCACTCCGTGTAATTATTACGGCTAAATAAACATCAGCATCACTTAATAATATTTGTTCTTTTGTGCGGCTTAGCTTTCTGAAATTATTGATCGTATTTATAGGTTCTATTTTTCTTACACGATTCAGCTAATGGTATTCTTTTTTCTCCCCATGTAATTGTCATTTTAATGATAATTAATTGTTAAACGATTGTTTTTATTTAACATTGGTTATACCAATTACCCTTTCTGGTCCCTCCTGTAGTCTCCTTTCGTTATAACGCCCTTTTGCAACAGCTTCTTAAAATCAACACAATATATTTTGCAACATATGCGAGCAAACAACCAAATCAAAGTAACAATAATTTAATCACGTTTACAGAGATGTAACCTTCCCGTAAAATGCCCACACACTTTAAACGCCACCAGATCCCGTGGAATTGAGGTCGTTAAATGAGACTCAGGAAATACAATAAAAGTTTGGGATGGTTGTCATTATTTGCAGGCACTGTATTGCTCAGTGGTTGTAATTCTGCGCTGTTAGATCCCAAAGGACAGATTGGTATGGAACAACGTTCACTGATACTGACGGCATTTGGCCTGATGTTGATTGTCGTTATTCCTGCCATCTTGATGGCTGTTGGTTTCGCCTGGAAGTACCGTGCGAGCAATAAAGATGCGAAGTACAGCCCGAACTGGTCACACTCCAATAAAGTGGAAGCTGTGGTCTGGACGGTGCCTATCTTAATCATCATCTTCCTTGCGGTACTGACCTGGAAAACCACTCACGCTCTTGAGCCAAGCAAACCGCTGGCGCACGACGAGAAGCCAATTACCATCGAAGTGGTTTCCATGGACTGGAAATGGTTCTTCATCTACCCGGAACAAGGCATTGCTACCGTAAATGAAATCGCCTTCCCGGCGAACACTCCGGTGTACTTCAAAGTGACCTCCAACTCCGTGATGAACTCCTTCTTTATTCCACGTCTGGGTAGTCAGATTTATGCCATGGCAGGTATGCAAACTCGCCTGCATCTGATCGCCAACGAGCCTGGTACTTATGACGGTATCTCTGCCAGCTATAGCGGCCAGGGGTTCTCAGGTATGAAGTTCAAGGCTATCGCTACACCGGATCGTGCCGCATTCGAACAATGGGTCGCGAAAGCGAAACAGTCACCAAACACGATGTCTGATATGGCTGCGTTCGAAAAACTGGCTGCACCTAGCGAATACAACCAGGTGGAATATTTCTCCAACGTGAAACCCGATTTGTTTGCCGATGTAATTAACAAGTTTATGGCTCACGGTAAGAGCATGGACATGACCCAGCCAGAAGGTGAGCACAGCGCACACGAAGGTATGGAAGGCATGGACATGAGCCACGCGGAATCCGCCCATTAAAGGGGTTGAGGAAGAATAAAGATGTTCGGAAAATTATCACTTGATGCAGTTCCGTTCCATGAACCTATCATCATGGTTACGATCGCTGGCATTATTTTGGGAGGTCTGGCGCTCGTTGGCCTGATTACTTACTTCGGTAAGTGGACTTACCTGTGGAAAGAGTGGCTGACTTCTGTCGACCATAAGCGCCTTGGGATCATGTATATCATCGTGGCGATTGTCATGTTGCTGCGTGGTTTTGCTGACGCCATTATGATGCGTAGCCAACAGGCGCTGGCCTCAGCGGGCGAAGCTGGCTTCCTGCCGCCGCACCACTATGATCAGGTCTTCACCGCCCACGGCGTGATTATGATCTTCTTCGTGGCAATGCCTTTCGTTATCGGTCTGATGAACCTGGTGGTTCCGCTGCAGATCGGCGCGCGTGACGTTGCGTTCCCGTTCCTCAACAACTTAAGCTTCTGGTTTACCGTTGTTGGCGTGATTCTGGTTAACGTTTCTCTCGGCGTGGGTGAGTTTGCGCAGACCGGTTGGCTGGCCTATCCACCGTTATCGGGAATAGAGTACAGTCCGGGAGTCGGTGTCGATTACTGGATATGGAGTCTCCAGCTATCCGGTATAGGTACGACGCTAACCGGTATCAACTTCTTCGTTACCATTCTGAAGATGCGCGCACCGGGCATGACCATGTTCAAGATGCCGGTATTTACCTGGGCATCACTGTGCGCGAACGTACTGATTATTGCCTCCTTCCCAATTCTGACGGTTACCGTCGCGTTGTTGACCCTGGATCGCTATCTGGGCACCCATTTCTTTACCAACGATATGGGTGGCAACATGATGATGTACATCAACCTGATTTGGGCCTGGGGCCACCCGGAAGTTTACATCCTGATCCTGCCTGTTTTCGGTGTGTTCTCCGAAATTGCGGCAACCTTCTCGCGTAAACGTCTGTTTGGTTATACCTCACTGGTATGGGCAACCGTCTGTATCACCGTGCTGTCGTTCATCGTTTGGTTGCACCACTTCTTTACGATGGGGGCGGGCGCGAACGTAAACGCCTTCTTTGGTATCACCACGATGATTATCGCCATCCCGACCGGGGTGAAGATCTTCAACTGGCTGTTCACCATGTATCAGGGCCGCATCGTATTCCATTCTGCGATGCTGTGGACCATCGGTTTTATCGTCACCTTCTCGGTGGGCGGTATGACTGGCGTGCTGCTGGCAGTACCTGGCGCGGACTTCGTTCTGCATAACAGCCTGTTCCTGATTGCACACTTCCATAACGTTATCATCGGCGGCGTAGTCTTCGGTTGCTTCGCAGGGATGACCTACTGGTGGCCTAAAGCGTTCGGTTTCAAACTGAACGAAACCTGGGGTAAACGCGCGTTCTGGTTCTGGATCATCGGCTTCTTCGTTGCCTTTATGCCGCTGTATGCGTTGGGCTTCATGGGCATGACCCGTCGTTTGAGCCAGCAGATTGACCCGCAGTTCCACACCATGCTGATGATTGCAGCCAGCGGTGCGGTGCTGATTGCGCTGGGTATTCTCTGCCTTGTTATTCAGATGTACGTTTCTATTCGCGACCGCGACCAGAACCGTGACCTGACTGGCGACCCGTGGGGTGGCCGTACGCTGGAGTGGGCAACCTCTTCCCCGCCTCCGTTCTATAACTTTGCCGTTGTGCCGCACGTTCACGAGCGTGATGCATTCTGGGAAATGAAAGAGAAAGGCGAAGCGTACAAAAAGCCTGACCACTATGAAGAAATTCATATGCCGAAAAACAGCGGCGCCGGAATCGTCATTGCGGCTTTCTCCACCATCTTCGGTTTCGCCATGATCTGGCATATCTGGTGGCTGGCGATTATTGGCTTCGCAGGCATGAGCATCACCTGGATCGTGAAAAGCTTCGACGAGGACGTGGATTACTACGTGCCGGTGGCAGAAATCGAAAAACTGGAAAACCAGCATTTCGATGAAATTACTAAGGCAGGGCTGAAAAATGGCAACTGATACTTTGACGCACGCGACTGCCCACGCGCACGAACACGGGCACCACGATGCAGGCGGAACCAAAATCTTCGGATTCTGGATCTACCTGATGAGCGACTGCATTCTGTTCTCTATCTTGTTTGCTACCTATGCCGTTCTGGTGAACGGCACCGCAGGCGGCCCGACAGGTAAGGACATTTTCGAACTGCCGTTCGTTCTGGTTGAAACTTTCTTGCTGTTGTTCAGCTCCATCACCTACGGCATGGCGGCTATCGCCATGTACAAAAACAACAAAAGCCAGGTTATCTCCTGGCTTATGTTGACCTGGTTGTTTGGCGCCGGATTTATCGGGATGGAACTCTATGAATTCCATCACCTGATTGTTAACGGAATGGGCCCGGATCGCAGCGGCTTCCTGTCAGCGTTCTTCGCGCTGGTCGGCACGCACGGTCTGCACGTCACTTCCGGTCTTATCTGGATGGCGGTGCTGATGGTGCAAATCGCCCGTCGCGGCCTGACCGGCACCAACCGTACCCGCATCATGTGCCTGAGTTTGTTCTGGCACTTCCTGGATGTAGTTTGGATCTGCGTGTTTACTGTTGTTTATCTGATGGGGGCGATGTAATGAGTCATTCTAACGCGAGCGGCGGCGCATCCCATGGCAGCGTAAAAACCTACATGACAGGCTTTATCCTGTCGATAATCCTGACGGTAATTCCGTTCTGGATGGTGATGACAGGGGCTGCCTCTCCGGCCGTAATTCTGGGAACCATCCTGGTAATGGCAGTGGTACAGGTTCTGGTGCATCTGGTGTGCTTCCTGCACATGAATACCAAATCAGATGAAGGCTGGAACATGACAGCGTTTGTCTTCACCGTGCTAATCATCGCTATCCTGGTTGTCGGCTCCATCTGGATTATGTGGAACCTCAACTACAACATGATGATGCACTAAGAGCGGCGGTTATGATGTTTAAGCAATACCTGCAAGTAACGAAACCAGGCATCATCTTTGGCAACCTGATCTCGGTGATTGGGGGATTTCTGCTGGCCTCAAAGGGCAGCATTGATTATCCCCTGTTTATCTACACGCTGGTTGGGGTGTCACTGGTTGTGGCGTCGGGTTGTGTGTTTAACAACTACATCGACAGGGATATCGACAGAAAGATGGAAAGGACGAAGAACCGGGTGCTGGTTAAAGGCCTGATCTCTCCTGCTGTCTCGCTGGTGTACGCCACCTTGCTGGGTATTGCTGGCTTTATGCTGCTGTGGTTTGGCGCAAACCCGCTGGCCTGCTGGCTGGGGGTAATGGGCTTTGTGGTTTATGTCGGCGTCTATAGCCTGTACATGAAACGCCACTCGGTCTACGGAACGCTGATCGGTTCTCTCTCCGGCGCAGCGCCGCCGGTGATTGGCTACTGTGCAGTGACCGGTGAGTTCGATAGCGGCGCGGCAATCCTGCTGGCGATTTTCAGCCTGTGGCAAATGCCTCATTCTTACGCCATCGCTATTTTCCGTTTTAAGGATTATCAGGCGGCGAACATTCCGGTACTGCCGGTGGTAAGAGGCATTTCGGTAGCGAAGAACCACATTACGCTGTATATCATCGCTTTTGCCGTTGCTACATTGATGCTCTCGCTGGGCGGTTACGCTGGGTATAAATATCTGGTGGTCGCCGCAGCGGTCAGCGTCTGGTGGTTAGGTATGGCCCTGCGCGGTTATAAAGTTGCTGATGACAGAATCTGGGCGCGCAAACTGTTCGGTTTCTCAATCATCGCCATCACCGCCCTCTCGGTAATGATGTCCGTTGATTTTATGGTGCCGGACTCGCATACGCTGCTGGCGTATATGTGGTAAGCAGCGTAAGTATTAAAGTAAAAAACGCCCTGGACAGTTCATCCATCCGGGGCGTTTTTTATTACGCCTGCGATAA
>NZ_BBMY01000111.1 GCF_000759775.1 Escherichia albertii NBRC 107761 = DSM 17582 | reverse complement strand
CCGAATGGTTTTTACATGTGCCAGCGCGTTTTCCAGAGGCTCGAAACTGCGCGAAATCTTGGCCTGTAGATTCGCGCCCAGCCACAGTGCGTAAAGTACTTGTGCCTGTTGCAGCGGTTCGCCATAAAAGGTTAAACAATGGCTATCACGGCCATTTTCCAGCGCCTGAGAGAGCAGAACGATCACGCCGCGAGCGCCTTTATCCATCGCACTGCGCATATCTTCTGACAGGTCGCACACTTCGGCAGAGAGTTTTACTGTCAGGCAATCACTGATGGTTCCATGTTGGCAAAACTGGTTCAGCGTCTGCTGGTAATAAGCCAGAATGCGGTCGCGGTAATTACCTTCGCCGGATTGCAGCAATTCCGTCAGTCGCTGGTGATATGCCGCGTAATGGCGCTCAAGCATGGCAACGCCAAATGCTTCTTTAGAGCGAAAGTAGTGATAGAAGGACCCCTTCGGCACTTCAGCGGTCTTCAGTAATTCGCTTAGCCCCATCCCGGTGAACCCACGTTGCAGGCAAAGTTGCTCACCCGTAGTCAGGAGATGTTCGCGAGTATCATGTTCGGTATGTTTGTTCATGCGTTGGAGTGTAGTAGACCAGTCGGTCTAGTGCAAGCAAAGTTGCTACTTTGGGTATTAAGGGCTTCAATAGATACAATATACTCGTCATACTTCAAGTTGCATGTGCTGCGACCGTGTTCGCTCACCTCAGCCACTTACTTTAGTAAGCTCCTGGGGATTCATTCGTCGCCTTCCCGCAACCCGAACTATTTAGAGTAAAACTCATCTCAGGAGGGCGAAATGGCGGAGCAATTAGAGTTCTTTCCCGTCCAGAGCCCGTGCCGGGGAATTTGCCAGTCTGATGAGCGCGGATTTTGTCGCGGCTGTTTTCGTAGCCGGGATGAGCGTTTTAACTGGAATAAAATGAGCGATGGCGAAAAACAAGAGGTGTTACGCCTGTGTCGTCAGCGATTGATGCGTAAATTACGCGCGAATAAGCCAGCATCATCAGATGAACCGGAGCAACCATCACTCTTTTAAGCATAATCTTGCGTATACTCCTCTCATATCTGATAAGAGGAAGCGATTATGGTTCAGCGTATTACTATTGCACCGCAAGGCCCGGAGTTTTCCCGTTTTGTGATGGGCTACTGGCGACTAATGGACTGGAATATGTCCTCCCGCCAGTTGGTCAGTTTTATTGAAGAGCATCTGGATCTCGGCGTGACTACCGTGGACCACGCTGATATTTATGGTGGATATCAGTGTGAAGCGGCGTTTGGCGAGGCGCTGAAACTGGCGCCTCATCTGCGTGAACGGATGGAAATCGTCACTAAATGTGGCATCGCGACGACTGCGCGTGAAGAAAACGTCATTGGGCATTATATTACTGACCGCGACCACATTATCAAAAGTGCCGAACAGTCGCTGGTTAACCTCGCAACCGATCGCCTGGATCTGTTGTTGATCCACCGTCCCGACCCGCTGATGGATGCCGATGAAGTGGCGGAGGCGTTTAAACATCTACACCAGAGCGGTAAAGTACGTCACTTTGGGGTATCCAATTTCACACCTGCGCAATTTGCGCTATTGCAATCGCGTTTGCCATTTACCCTTGCCACCAATCAAGTGGAAATATCACCTGTACACCAGCCATTACTGCTGGATGGTACGCTCGACCAACTGCAACAACTGCGTATTCGTCCGATGGCGTGGTCCTGCCTTGGTGGTGGTCGCCTGTTTAATGATGATTATTTCCAGCCGCTGCGTGATGAGCTTGCTGTGGTGGCGGAAGAATTAAATGCTGCTTCTATCGAACAAGTTGTTTATGCGTGGATATTACGTCTGCCGTCGCAGCCATTGCCGATTATTGGTTCCGGTAAAATTGAGCGGATACGTTCTGCGGTCGAAGCTGAAGCGCTGAAAATGACTCGTCAACAGTGGTTCCGTATTCGTAAAGCGGCAATCGGTTATGACGTGCCATAAGCGTTTTTTGGGGATTTTCCGTTCAGATATGCGCCACGGGTTCACGTTGAACGAAAGCCCCTGGAAACGATTTAGCCTTGCTATTCCGGTGGCGATAATATGTCCTGTCAGCCAAAATCATTGGACGGCGGTGAGGGGACTATTAAGTAATTAAGAGACCAGCGTACCTTGCGGCGGTGCTTGTTCAAGCTGGGAAAGTGAGCAGTGTAATCGCCAGATAATCGCCGCCAGTTCCCGGGCGGCAGGCTGATGATGGTGGGCAAGGCTGTCGCAAATTCGCTGTAGTTCATGAAGTATAGCCGCCAGTGATTTTTGTTGGACGCCACGCTCACTCATGACTCCCCGCAACAGTGCAATACAGTTATCATGCACTCGCGATAACGGATCGGAGCGCGATTCCCAATCGCGCAACTGCCAGACAACATGCGAACAGTTCAGTAGTACAACCCCCCAGCGCAATAACCAACGGCGGGCCAGCGCATCCTGGCTGTTACTTAACTGACTGACGTGATGATAGGTGAGCGATTCAAATTCACTTTCACTCAGGATTGGGCGTCGACTAAGTTGATCGACAAAATCCCGACGCAGCGAGCGAATATGGCGGCGGCTTTTGCGCGCATCAGAACCAGGACGGAGAATGGCGAACGCCAGCCACGCAAGCGCAACGCCGACGATTTTTGCCAGATTATCATTAAGAAAATCTGCGAAGTTATATACTGGCGGGTTAGTGACAGCGATAAACGATCCCATAAAAACAATCAGTTGCCCCCACGTTGCGGCAAGTTTCGGCATCTGCAATTTAAGAAGTTGCATCGTTGCCAGCAGCGGAAAGAGAAACAATAAAAATTGCCACAGATCGCTAATCTGCACCATCAGACCGAATTTAACGACAAAGCTAAACAGAGAAAGCAACACCAGCGTGCGCATCAACAGCGATAGCGATTTAAATGGCGCCGGGACGGCGGAATAAAGTACGCAACTGATTGCCGCCAGTGTTAGCGCATTAGCGCCCGCATCCCATTGTGAAGTGATACTCCACGCGCCAATCATCATTAATGTACAAAATGTGCGTAGCCCACTCCACATGGCTTCGATGTTATCGGTATGACGCGCCAGTCCCGAGGTACGGGGGAGTCTGACATGATCATTTGCCCCGCTTTGCAGATGACGCAAGTCCTGGCTGCTTTGTAAATACAGTTGGCAGAAATAGCGTAAACGCAGCCAAAAAGCGACGTGTCGATAATCGGCAGAGTTTGTTGGGCGTAACGGGGCAATAATGCGTGCGACGGTGTAAAAATCCGTTTGCGTACTGGCAAGCGCCTTTAATAACTGTTCGAGGATTTCCCGCGTTGCGGCTGGCGATGAGGGCCAGTTCAGTAACATTCGTCGCAGACTGGAGATGACGCTGGTCAGACGCAACTGTTGGTGCAAAAGCGCATTAAGGCGTGCGTTCTGCTGGCGAAAGCGATAGTGGCTCCAGAACGCCTGAATACGTAACAAATTCATTGTTAATATTTGCCCAATCACGCCTTCATGCGCTGTACGAATGGCATCGTTTGTTTCAGGCTGCCAGAGCAAACTGGCATGCTCCAGTAAGCGGGCGTGCATATTTTTTAACGCAGTTAAAAGAGCGGTAGCATCGGAGCTGCTGGGCAGGATCATCATCATCATCCCGCCGCAAAGAATACCGACAATCACTTCACACACGCGTGCCTGGGCAATGTCCCACAGTTGGGTCACTTCGGTGATATTGACCATCGGAAAGGCGATAATTGCTGCAGTGTAACCCGCCAGTTGAAACGCATACGCCACATTATTGGTGAAGTGCGCACAAGCCCAGGTACAAAAGCCAAGCCATGTCGCCATACTTAACAGAAATAACCAGGGTTCATTGAGAGTATGCCCGGCAAGGATCAGTGCCGCCGTCGCTCCCAATAAACTGCCGGCGATACGTCCCAGGCTTTTGCTGATGACGCCGCCTACGGTGGGAAAGCTTACTACCGCTGCTGAGGTCATCGCCCAGTAGGGCTCATCCAGATTCAAATAATAGGCAACGGAAAGGGCCAGGCACATGGCAATGGTGTTACGTAATGCATATCGCCATTGTGCCAGCGTGGCTTTAAACCATGGCAAATTGCGCAAAGACGTTAACGATGCCTTCATTATTGACCTACGGCTATGCTGCAGGTAGTACCAGAGACCAGGGTTAAATTGTTGGGAACGCTATCTAAACGAAAGCGTACTGGTACTCGCTGGGCAAGACGAACCCAGGGCACGTTAGGTTTCACGTCTGGGATCAGGCTGGAATCGTTTTCTACGCTTTGATCATAAATGGCCCGCCCAATACTGGAAACGTGACCCTGTAACTTTCTGTTGTCGCTATACAGCGTAATTTGTGCTGGCGCACCTTCTTTAATATGACGCAATTTGGTCTCTTCAAAGTAACCAACTACATAAAAAGAACGGCTATCGACAAGGGCAAACTGCGGTTTACCAGTATCGGCATAGTCACCTGCGCGGGTCGTGAGGTTAGTGACCCATCCGCTAACTGGAGCGCGAACATCCGTTTGCGACAGTTGCCACTGCGCTTGTTTCAGCATTGCTTGCGCGGCATCGACACTGGCCTGCATCGCTTTGACATTGAGGTTGGCGGTATCCAGTTCTTCGGCAGAAATAAAATTTTGCGAGAGATGGCGGCGGCGGTTGGCTTCGTTATTGGCTTTGGCGAGATCAGATTGCGCTTTTGCCAGTTGTGCCCGGGCATTCAGCTCGGCGATCTGGAAGGGGGTTTTATCGATGGTAAACAGAATATCGCCCGCTTTGACCAGTTGGTTGTCTTTTATATTCAGCTCAACAATACGTCCTGAGACCTGAGGTGTAATAGTGACCTGTTCCGCGCGCACTTTACCATCACGTGTCCACGGTGACTGCATGTAATAGTTCCACAGCCACCATCCGGCGAGTATTGCAACCGCCGCGACAAGAATTGTTGAAAAATACTTAATTGTTTTAATTGACATAATTACCACGCAATCAGTATTGCCAGGGCGAGACAAACACAAATAGCAAACAGTGATAAATCCATTAACAATGGATGCCAGATATCGCCAGCGTAGATCCAGTCGCGCAGCAGGCGGTGTACGACCAGCCAGATGACAAATCCAAGCGCGAAGGCTTTGAAGAACGGGGGAAAGTAGATGGATGCGCCAAGCACCAGATCTTGTAAGGGTAATCCTGCTGTATTAGGCATAAACTTCACAAAATAGATTCCTTTACGGGCGAATGTATTGCTTTAGATTAATAAATGTTCGTTAAATGCGAAAAGTTTGCGCGCAATTTCTGAAAAATATGTCTGACGGTAAGCAAATGCAGCAATACATTTGTTTTAGCAATACAATTGCTGCACACTATTCTAAAAGCTGTATAATATCTTAGCAAGCTAATTATAAGGAGATGAAATTGGAATCGCCACTAGGTTCTGATCTGGCACGGTTGGTGCGCATATGGCGTGCTCTGATAGACCATCGCCTGAAACCTCTGGAGTTAACGCAAACTCACTGGGTGACGTTGCATAACATTCATCAGTTACCTCCAGACCAGTCGCAAATTCAACTGGCTAAAGCGATTGGCATCGAGCAACCTTCACTGGTTCGTACTCTGGACCAACTGGAAGAGAAAGGGTTAATTTCGCGTCAAACTTGCGCCAGCGATCGTCGGGCTAAACGTATTAAACTGACGGAGAAGGCGGAACCGCTGATTTGCGAAATGGAAGCCGTTATCAACAAAACGCGGGCAGAAATTTTACAAGGGATCTCACCTGAAGAACTGGAGCAGTTAATTAAGCTCATCGCAAAACTTGAGCATAATATTATTGAGCTACAGGCTAAAGGATGAAATGAAAGGGGCATGTGGTCAGGCTACTGGCCACATGCCAACTTAATTAGCGTGGAGAAACGGTCACCTGGCTGCCATTGCTTGCCAGTACTACGCGTTGTCCTGGGGAGAAGTGGGTACTCCCTTGTTTTTGTACCACCATTATGGTGTTGCCATCATCCTTACGAATTTCCAGCTCGACGCCCTGCGTTTTATTCATGGCGCTCTGCACACCCTGACCGGCTACGCCGCCTGCAATCGCACCTGCTGCAGTAGCCAGAGAACGCCCAGTGCCGCCGCCAACCGTGTTCCCAAGGAAACCGCCAAGCACCGCGCCGCCAATCGCGCCGATAACGTTGGAATCATCACCGCCTTGAATTTGTACCGGGCGTACATTAACGATTGTGCCATAGCTGACATTCTGTACTTGTTTCGCTTCAGACGCGGTATAAACATCTCCTGAAAGGGTATCGTTGTTAACACAACCGGCAAGAGACAGACCTACCATTGAAACAACCAACACGCGTTTAATCATTGAAAAATCTCCTGTTCACCATGAAGTACCACGCAAGTATCCCTCATGGTCAAAGTATATGGCATATGTGAATCCATGGTTACATACACTACCAAATATGAGCGAATCATAATGAAAGTAGGATGAACCAATTATAAACAAAACATTCATGATTATTATTGATTTGAAGATAATGTTTTACTACCAGCCGTAAAAATCGGTCACCACACATGGTATTCACGAAAAGTTTATGCTTGAGTGGTGCGCAAACGTCAGATTGAAAAAGGATGAACTATGAAATCAGGCCGCTTTATTGGCGTTATGTCAGGCACCAGTCTTGATGGTGTTGATGTTGTGTTGGCGACGATCGATGAGCACCGGGTAGCACAGCAGGCTAGTTTGAGCTGGCCGATCCCCGTCTCGCTAAAACAGGCTGTACTGGATATTTGTCAGGGACAACAGCTTACGCTCTCCCGGTTTGGTCAACTGGATAACCAACTTGGGCGACTGTTTGCTGATGCGGTCAATGCGTTACTAAAAGAGCAAGGTTTGCAGCCAAAAGACATCGTTGCGATTGGTTGCCACGGGCAGACTGTCTGGCACGAACCGACTGGGCCGGCGCCACACACTATACAGATTGGCGATAACAATCAGATTGTCGCGCGAACAGGAATTACCGTTGTCGGTGATTTTCGCCGTCGCGATATTGCGCTAGGCGGGCAGGGGGCGCCGCTGGTGCCAGCTTTTCATCATGCATTGCTGGCGCACCCCACGGAGCGACGAATGGTGCTCAACATTGGCGGAATTGCTAATTTGTCGCTGCTCATTCCGGGGCAACCTGTAGGCGGTTACGATACCGGACCGGGCAATATGCTGATGGATGCGTGGATCTGGCGTCAGACTGGCAAATCTTACGATAAAGACGCCGAGTGGGCGCGGGCGGGTAAAGTTATTCTTCCATTGTTGCAAAATATGCTTAGCGATTCGTATTTTTCCCAGCCTGCGCCGAAAAGCACCGGACGCGAATACTTTAACTATGGCTGGCTGGAGCGCCATCTGCGGCATTTCCCGGGGGTTGATGCGCGCGATGTCCAGGCGACATTGGCAGAGCTGACGGCGGTGACTATTTCTGAACAAGTATTATTGAGCGGCGGCTGTGAGCGATTGATGGTATGCGGCGGCGGAAGCCGTAATCCACTGGTGATGGCGCGACTTGCTGCATTGTTGCCAGGAACTGAAGTGACTACGACTGATGCTGTCGGTATTAGCGGTGATGACATGGAAGCGCTGGCCTTTGCCTGGCTTGCCTGGCGGACGCTGGCTGGCCTTCCTGGTAATTTGCCTTCGGTCACCGGCGCAAGCGAGGAGAGCGTTCTGGGCGCGATTTTTCCTGCAAACCCGCGATATCAGAGTTAACTGAATTTTTCTTACTGCGTCTGCCGTTACACTTGGAAAGTTAGGGAGGGCTTTTTGCCCTCTGGACCAGGAAAGTCTTCGGGATATGTTTATGAAAAAACTGTTACTTATCTGCCTGCCGGTACTTCTCACTGGCTGTAGTGCGTTTAATCAACTGGCTGAACGCCTGCAAACTGACACACTGGAATACCAGTGTGATGAAAAGCCGCTGACGGTAAAACTGAATAATCCACGTCAGGAAGTCAGTTTTGTTTACGATAATCAATTGCTGCATCTCAAGCAGGGCATCTCCGCTTCTGGCGCGCGTTATACCGATGGTATTTATGTTTTCTGGTCGAAAGGCGATGAAGCGACAGTTTATAAACGCGATCGCATCGTCCTGAATAACTGTCAGTTACAAAATCCACAGCGTTGAGATTTTTCCAGGGGCGGCGCACAATAGCGTCACCCACTGACAATCCGTAAAGAAAACTATGTCTGATAACGACGAATTGCAGCAAATCGCGCATCTGCGCCGTGAATATACCAAAGGTGGTTTACGCCGCCGCGATCTTCCCGCCGATCCTTTAACCCTTTTTGAACGCTGGCTTTCTCAGGCTTGTGAAGCCAAACTGGCCGATCCTACTGCGATGGTCGTCGCTACCGTTGATGAACATGGCCAACCGTATCAGCGCATTGTTTTACTAAAACATTACGATGAAAAAGGCATGGTGTTTTACACCAATCTTGGCAGCCGTAAAGCACACCAAATCGAAAATAACCCGCGTGTTAGCCTACTGTTCCCGTGGCATACCCTTGAACGTCAGGTGATGGTGACAGGTAAAGCGGAACGTCTTTCGACTCTCGAAGTGATGAAATATTTTCATAGCCGCCCGCGTGATAGCCAGATTGGTGCGTGGGTATCGAAGCAGTCCAGCCGTATTTCTGCGCGTGGGATCCTTGAAAGTAAATTCCTTGAACTGAAGCAAAAGTTTCAACAGGGGGAAGTTCCGCTGCCGAGTTTCTGGGGCGGTTTTCGCGTTAGCCTTGAACAGATTGAGTTCTGGCAGGGCGGCGAACATCGACTGCATGACCGCTTTTTGTACCAGCGTGAAAACGAGGCGTGGAAAATCGATCGTCTCGCTCCCTGAAAAGATGCAAAAATCTTGCGTTAATCGCTGGTACTCCTGATTCCGGCACTTTATTCTATGTCTCTTTCGCATCTGGCGAAAAGTCGTGTACCGGCAAAGGTGCAGTCGTTATAAACATGGAGATTTTGATGGCAAGCAGTAACTTGATTAAACAATTGCAAGAGCGGGGGCTGGTGGCCCAGGTGACGGACGAGGAAGCGTTAGCAGAGCGACTGGCGCAAGGCCCGATCGCGCTCTATTGCGGCTTCGATCCTACCGCTGACAGCTTGCATTTGGGGCATCTTGTTCCATTGTTATGCCTGAAACGCTTCCAGCAGGCGGGCCACAAGCCGGTTGCGCTGGTCGGCGGCGCGACGGGGCTGATTGGCGACCCGAGCTTCAAAGCTGCCGAGCGTAAGCTGAACACCGAAGAAACTGTTCAGGAATGGGTGGACAAAATTCGTAAGCAAGTTGCCCCGTTCCTCGATTTCGACTGTGGAGAAAACTCTGCTATCGCTGCGAACAACTATGACTGGTTCGGCAATATGAACGTGCTGACCTTCTTGCGCGATATCGGTAAACACTTCTCCGTTAACCAGATGATCAACAAAGAAGCAGTCAAACAGCGTCTCAACCGTGAAGATCAGGGTATTTCGTTCACCGAGTTTTCTTACAACCTGTTGCAGGGCTATGACTTTGCCTGTCTGAACAAACAGTACGGGGTTACGCTGCAAATTGGCGGTTCTGACCAGTGGGGTAACATTACTTCTGGTATCGATCTGACCCGTCGTCTGCATCAAAATCAGGTGTTTGGTCTGACAGTTCCGCTGATTACCAAAGCTGATGGCACCAAGTTTGGTAAAACCGAAGGCGGCGCAGTATGGCTGGATCCGAAGAAAACCAGTCCGTACAAATTCTATCAGTTCTGGATCAATACTGCGGACGCTGATGTCTACCGTTTCCTGAAGTTCTTCACTTTCATGAGCATTGAAGAGATCAATGCCCTCGAAGAAGAAGATAAAAACAGCGGTAAAGCGCCGCGCGCCCAGTATGTGCTGGCGGAGCAGGTGACTCGTCTGGTTCACGGCGAAGAAGGTTTACAGGCGGCGAAACGTATTACTGAATGTCTGTTCAGTGGTTCTTTGAGTGCGCTTAGCGAAGCAGACTTCGAACAACTGGCGCAGGATGGCGTACCGATGGTTGAAATGGAAAAAGGCGCTGACCTGATGCAGGCGCTGGTCGATTCTGAATTACAACCATCGCGTGGTCAGGCGCGTAAAACTATCGCGTCGAATGCCATCACCATTAACGGTGAAAAACAGACCGATCCTGAATACTTCTTTAAAGAAGAAGATCGCCTGTTTGGTCGTTATACTCTGCTGCGTCGCGGTAAAAAGAATTATTGTCTGATTTGCTGGAAATAATGCATTAGGTTGAAAGGGGGAGTGAGAAATCACTCCCCTGATTTTTATACAGGGAACATGATGAAAAATATTCTCGCTATCCAGTCTCACGTTGTCTATGGTCATGCGGGTAACAGCGCGGCAGAGTTTCCGATGCGTCGCCTCGGCGCAAATGTCTGGCCGCTGAATACCGTTCAATTTTCCAATCACACCCAATACGGTAAATGGACAGGTTGCGTGATGCCGCCCAGTCATTTAACCGAGATTGTGCAGGGCATTGCCGCCATCGATAAATTACACACCTGTGATGCCGTATTGAGTGGTTATCTGGGATCGGCTGAGCAGGGCGAACATATTCTTGGTATTGTGCGTCAGGTGAAAGCGGCTAACCCACAGGCGAAATATTTTTGTGATCCGGTAATGGGGCATCCTGAAAAAGGCTGCATTGTTGCGCCGGGCGTAGCGGAGTTCCACGTACGTTATGGTCTACCCGCAAGCGACATCATCGCCCCGAATCTGGTTGAGCTGGAAATACTCTGCGGGCATCCGGTACATAACGTCGAAGAAGCCGTTATGGCCGCTCGCGAACTCATTGCGCAAGGGCCGCAAATTGTCCTGGTGAAACATCTGGCCCGTGCTGGCTACAGCCACGATCGTTTTGAGATGTTGCTGGTCACCGCGGATGAAGCCTGGCATATAAGCCGCCCACTGGTAGATTTTGGTGCGCGCCAGCCAGTGGGGGTTGGTGATGTGACGAGTGGTTTACTGCTGGTGAAACTGTTACAGGGTGTGACACTTCAACAGGCGCTGGAACATGTAACCGCAGCGGTATACGAAATCATGGTGACCACCAAAGCAATGCAGGAATATGAATTGCAGGTGGTTGCAGCGCAGGATCGCATTGCCAAACCAGAACACTATTTCAGTGCGACTAGGCTCTGAAATTAGATTGCTGGTAAAAATATAAATATTTGGCCCACAGATTCCTGTGGGCCAATGTTTGTTACTGCAATCCTTCCGCCGTCAGTGCGGCTTTGACCGCCGGACGTTCAGCCATTCGCTGCATATATGCGGCGATATGCTCCAGACCTTCCAGATTCAGTTTCACTCCGTATGCCCAGCGCAACACAGTAAACAGATAGGCGTCGGCAATGGTGAAACGTTGCCCGCAGATCCAGTGCCCATCTTTGAGTGTATCGTTAACATATTGCAGTTTCTTCTCCAGTTGCGCGCGCACCGTCGGTTTGTATTCTTCCGGCGTATCCGGTCGAAACAGCGGAGTAAATCCCTTATGCAGTTCGGTGGCGATATAGTTCAGCCATTCGATGGTTTTGTAGCGAGAAATACTGTTCACTGACGCCAGCAAATGGCGATCGGGGACGCTGTCGGCAAGGTATTGCATAATGGCTACACCTTCTGTCAACAGAGTACCGTCATCCAGCAGCAACGCAGGAACCTGTCCCTTCGGGTTAACGGCAAAGTAATCATCACCATTTTCGAGACGTTTTTTCATTAAATCCACGCTGACGAGCGTAAAGTCCTTTCCGCTCTCACGCAGGGTGATATGGGAGGCAAGAGAGCAGGCGCCCGGTTTGTAGAACAGTTTCATCGGTAACTCCTTTTGGCTGTGATTTAAAGTATGGTAGTGCGTTGCTGAACAAAAAAAAAGCCGCTAACGAAAAGTTAGCGGCTTGTAAAAGAGTTTCCCTGATATTTACGCTACGGCAGCTTTCGCGGCTTTGTCTGCAGCGTCATCCTGCGTCATGCGATGCAGTTTCGGCGCGGTCAGCAGCATCAGCACTGCGATAACGGCAGTGGCAACACCAATCTGTAAGAACACGCGACCATAAACTTCCAGCGACATCAGCGGATCAGTAACGTTATCTGGTACAGCCATCATCCCTGCAACATAACCGCCAATCAGGTTTGCACCCGCAGTGGTCAGGAACCAGCTACCCATAATGAAGCCCATCAGGCGTTGCGGAACGAGCTGTGCAACCATTGCCAGGCCCAGGCCAGAGATCATCAGCTCACCGATACTCTGCAAACCATAGCTTGCAACCAGCCAGCTTACAGAAACGATACCAGCGTCAGAAGCAAATTTCGCACCCAGCGGCAGAATCAGGAATGCGCCAGAACACATCACCATGCCGATTGCAAACTTGGTCGGCATTGGCAGGGTATCACCCATCTTGTTGTAGATAGCTGCCAGAATCGGGCTACCAATGATGATCCAGAACGGGTTCAGCGCCTGATACTGTTCTGGTTCAACTGCCAGACCCAGAATAGAGTGCTCAACGTTACGAATGGCGAAGAAGTTCAGTGATGTCGGCATCTGGCTGTACAGCACGAAGAAGATGATAGCTTCCAGCATCAGGATGAAGGCGACGATCATTTTACGACGCGCGGCACCTTTCATCGCGAAGGCTTCTTTACCAAAGATAACCACGATACCGAAGGCAACAACGCCCAGCGCCATACGCGCAACTTCCTGGTTGTGCAGCAGCCAGGTCGCTACAGCGATCAGCGCCACAACGCCAATAATGGTCAGCAGCAGATTACGGTAGTTGATCGGTTCAAAGTCAGGTTTCGAACCGTACTGTTTAACCCAACGCTGACAGAAGGCGAAGTTAACGATAGTGATCAACAGGCCGACGACGCTAAGAGCGAATGCGACGCTCCAGCCGTATTTTGCCGCCAGCCATGGCGTCGCAATCATAGAGAAGAAAGAACCGATGTTGACGGACATATAGTACATGGTAAATGCACCGTCCAGACGCGGGTCGTTTTTCTCATAGCAAGTAGAAAGCAGCGAAGACGGGTTGGCTTTAAACAGGCCGTTACCTACTGCAATGGCGGCCATACCCATATAGACGATACCGGCATCGTGACCAGACCAGGCAACCAGTGCATAGCCGATCGCCAGTACAATTGCGCCGAGCATAATGACGCGTTTAGTACCCAGTACCTTATCGCCTAACCAGCCGCCGATAGCGACCAGACCGTAAACCAGCGCGCTAAAGGAAGAGAAAAGAGTGATTGAATCCGCTTCAGACATACCCAGTTGTTTAACCAGGTAGACAGCCATAATTCCTTGTAGGCCGTAGTAACCAAAACGTTCCCATAACTCGATCGAGAAGATGAGATAGAACGCTTTCGGTTGTTTGAAAGCATTCAAACTAACGCTTTCTGTTGGTTTTTGGTTTGCTGTGGACACTTTTACCTCTTTTTTTACATCCCATATTAACGGGGGTGCTTTCTCGCGTGATGCCTAAAAAACATACGCGCAATTGTTATAGTGGGAGGGGAAACGGCAGGTAATGTTCACTATCTTGCACTTTCAGACAAGAGCTTTGTAATAATCTGTTACATATAACTGATGCAGGGAATTCATCGGTTCATGGAAATGTTATCCAGCGTTAAATTTTTCAAAAAACGTAACGGCAGATTTTTTCACTACTGTAATAGGGTGATTATTCCTGTTTGGCGATATGTTCTGCTATAAGGTGTTTTATGCAGTGTGATAGCCCATTATCTTAAAAATAGCCAGTGTAATGTTTTGTAGGTTTCCGATGGGGGTGAATCAATACCGTATCTAATTTAACTTCAAAAACGTAATGTTTTTACATTTTTATATCAATGTGATTCTAATCACAAATGGATAGAAAATTTCGCTATTAAAAAACAATTAACCTGCATTTTTGGTTATTCACGAACGGATTGCCTGATGATGCCGCAACGAGGCGGCATCATTAACGTTAAAAAGATGTTTTTGAAGAGGATGAAGAAAGGTTATGAATGGGTAAACGACATTACCCATTTGCGTTAAATGTCAACCTTTTCTTTGTATTCACAAAGATCTTCAATAATGCAGGAGCCACAGCGAGGCTTACGAGCTATGCAGGTATAACGCCCGTGAAGGATTAACCAGTGATGGCAATCGACTTTAAATTCTGCCGGAACCACTTTCAGCAGCTTTTCTTCAACCTGTTCGACATTTTTACCGGGAGCAAATTGGGTGCGATTACAGACACGGAAAATGTGCGTATCCACAGCAATAGTAGGCCAGCCAAAAGCAGTATTCAGCACGACATTAGCCGTTTTGCGCCCGACGCCGGGCAGGGCTTCCAGCGCCGCACGATCTTCCGGGACTTCACCGTTATGCTGTTTCAGCAAAATACGGCAGGTTTTGATGATATTTTCTGCTTTGCTGTTATATAACCCAATGGTTTTAATGTACGTTTTTACACAGTCAACCCCCAGTTCGAGCATTGCGGCAGGCGTATTCGCCACCGGATAGAGCTTTGCCGTCGCTTTATTGACACTCACGTCGGTTGCTTGTGCAGAAAGCAGTACGGCAATCAACAGCTCAAAAGGTGAACTGAAATTAAGTTCGGTTGTGGGATGAGGATTGTTCTCACGCAGGCGAGTGAGGATTTCCAGTCGTTTTGCTTTGTTCATCAGACACTCCCTGTTTCGCCGTCCGGCAACTCACGTGTAGCGACTGCTTCAGTACGGCGCTTTTTCATTTTTTCATCAATCAGGTATTTTCCTGCCAGCATTAATCCCAGACCAATAAATGCGCCTGGCGGTAACATTGCCAATAGGAATGGGGAATCGGTGTGGAAGATTTCTACCCGCAGTACTTTGGCCCAGCTCCCCAACAGCGCATCAGCACCGTCAAACAGCGTGCCGTTACCGATGATTTCTCGCAACGAGCCCAGCACGAACATGGCGCAGGTTGCCCCCATGCCAATTGAAAAACCATCCAGTGCCGAGAGAGCGGGCCCCTTTTTGGCCGCGAAGGCTTCAGCGCGCCCGACAACGATACAGTTAGTGACAATCAATGGAATAAAAATCCCTAACGATTGATACAGACCGAAGGCATAGGCGTTGATCAGCATCTGTACGGCGCTAACCACAGAAGCGATGATCATGACGTAAATCGGAATACGAATCTCAGCCGGAGTCCAGTGACGCAGCGTAGAGATGGTCAGGTTGGTGAGAGTCAGCACCAGCGTTGTAGCAAGTCCTAAGCCCAGTGCGTTGGTGGCGGTAGACGTGACCGCCAGTAGCGGGCAGAGGCCAAGCAACTGGACCAACGCGGAGTTGTTTTTCCATAATCCCTGAACAATAACGTCTTTAATTTCGCTCACGGTTTATTCTCCACAGGCCGGAAGTTGAGAAATCTGTGTCGGTAACGTCTGGGCGTATAACCCGGCGCGTTTAACCGCATTTACCACGGCGCGAGGAGTAATGGTGGCGCCGGTAAACTGGTCGAAATCACCGCCATCTTTCTTTACTGCCCAGTGACCGTCATTCGCACCACTGATTTTTTTATCCGCGAAATGGGTTATCCAGTCAGAGAGACGCAGTTCAATTTTATCGCCAAGACCCGGCGTTTCGTGGTGTTCCGTCACTCGAGTGCCCAGTACCGTGCCGTTAAAATCGGCCCCGACCAGCAACTGAATCGCGCCGGAATAACCATCGGGTGCTGTCGCCTCCAGCACGGCGGCTACCGGTTTGCCATCCTGTTTTGCGATATAAACCCGATGTTCACCTTTACCGAGCTCAGGTGCAGTCACCAGATAACAACTCTGCGCCAGTGCATTGTTATAGCGATCGGCTGGCAGCACTTGATCAAATAATACTTTCTGTTGCAGGCTGGCTTGTTCCGCAATAGTGGTTTTAGTCATCTGGTTAATAGCCGCGGTTAATCCGGTTGAGCCTGCGGCAAACAGCGCCAGCGTGATACCGTGTTTTCGGATTGTTTTCAGCATGGTTTATCCTTTGCGATGGCCGTAGACGCGTGGACGCGTGTAGTAATCGATCAGGGGAACCGTAATGTTTGCCAGCAGGACAGCAAAAGCCACGCCATCAGGATAGCCGCCAAAACTACGGATCAACCAGACTAATAAACCTGCCAGCGCGCCGAAAATCAGACGGCCACGATTAGTGGTGGACGCAGTCACTGGATCGGTCAGAATAAAGAATGCGCCGAGCATGGTTGCGCCAGACAACAGATGAATTTGCGGCGATGCAAGTGTTTCCGGTGCGAACAACCAGCCCAGAGTAGCGCATAGCCCCAGCGATACTAAAAAACTGACCGGAATATGCCAACGAATAGTTTTCTGCCATAACAACCAGACGCCGCCAACCAGCCAGGCGAGGTTTACCCATTGCCAGCCAGCGCCCGCCAGCATACCTCTGTAGATTGGGTACTGCATAATCTGTTCAACCGAATGACCGGCGCGAATGGAGGTTTTGAACGTATCCAGCGGCGTTGCCTGGCTGATGCCATCGATGCCCAGGCGTAGTGTGTTCATATCGCCACCGCTGGCGGTATGACCGCTGAAGATCACTTGTACTGCGTCGATAAATCCGGGTATGTTGACCGCAATTTCATGCGGCGGTAACCAACTGGTCATCTGCACCGGGAAGGAGATCAGTAATACCACATAACCAATCATTGCCGGGTTAAACGGATTCTGCCCCAGGCCGCCATATAACTGTTTAGCGATGAGCACCGCAAACACCGTACCCAGCACTACCATCCACCATGGTGCGAGAGGCGGAATACTGACCGCCAGTAATAAGCCGGTCAACAATGCTGAGTTATCTTTCAACGTTGCGGCTATTGGCTGTTTGCGTAGTTTGAGCACAAGGGCTTCGGCTAACAGAGCACTAACGGATGCCAACAAGATCTGAACGAGTGTACCCCAGCCAAAAAACCACAGTTGCGCAGCGATTCCCGGTATAGCTGCAATCAACACCAGCAGCATAATGCGGGAGGTCTGACGCTGGTTATGGGTATAAGGGGAGCTAGCTATTCTGAATACCATTTAGTCCTCGTTTACAACCTTTTGCTGGGCGGCTTTTTTAGCCTGAACACGGGCGATAGCCGCGGCAACTGCCGCTTTACGCGGATCAACCTGTTCTTCTGGTTCTGCGTTTGTCTGCTGTTGTTCCAGCTTACGCGCTTTGGCA
>NZ_BBMY01000112.1 GCF_000759775.1 Escherichia albertii NBRC 107761 = DSM 17582 | reverse complement strand
AAGCATTATTCTTCTGTAATGGACAAGGTTACTCTTGTCGTAGCTGAGAAACACCTTGAGGGAGCATTAAAGTTAATCCCAGGTTGGTGGGGCGTTAAAACGGTTTCTGTTGGGCCAAAAGGCGCCATTCTTATAAAGCACATGCGTGGAGAAAAGCTTAATCGAAACCATGACACATTGATGCTCGCTCAATTGCTTTGGAAAGATGAATGTATCGACGTACTTGAACGATGGGGCTATTCCAAAGGAATCAAAAGCAAGCCCCGATTTGAGTTATGGAATATTATTGCGGAAAATATTCCAATAGCGAATCTCAGGCCTGAAGTCAGAACAGCCTTAAAGAAACGCGTAGGCTGGAAAGTTAAGGCTTGGCAGGCTGAGTCTGCGCCAACCAATAAAGCTGTCTCACGACTAACGTAATATGGTGCGTATGTGCAACTTTACGCCATTCTTTAGAGCCGCCAGATTTGTTAGCGCCTAATGATCTTTGGTAAATGTAATCATCCCCCCAACTAAATTTGGAGCCAAAGACTTGATACTCTGGCGAACTAACAAGGGTAGTACATAAGTTTTTAGTTTGGCCCCATCCATTTCCTTTAACTGCGGTACCTTTTACAAAGATCCATGAGGTATCGTTCGAATATCTCACTGAGACATACTGAGACATGAAGCGTGGGTCTACGCTCGTAATGGTAGAGCTAGCGGTGGGATAATCACTAAAACTTGGCGTTCTTCCATTGCTAAAATTCTGTACTACGTACATCCAAAGATCGTATTCATGGCGCGGAATATGATGAACTTGATGTTGCGGTATCCCTGCCTGTGATGCCGGGTATGCGGTTGAAGATAAAATCAAGTTTCTCCACGGAGCTTGGCCTGATAATGTGTTGACCATGCTTAATGCTTGTTGTTTTAAACTATCAGTTGCGTTTTGAATATCTCCAAAATCAATGATTACATCAATTAAACTAGGATGAATATTTAAGTGGTTAACCAGACTTGTGAATTGGTGCCATGTCTGGGGGGTGATAGATATAGCGAGCCCATTGATTAAGTTGCGTTGAACAGCATGTATATAGTTTGTTGAATATGCGGGAGAAACAACAGGGATAATTTCCTTACCATTTACTCTAGCATCTTGGATACACATATCTAGAGGATGATGGCGGCTCGAACCATGTTTATCTAAATATTTAACATCCAGCAAAACAGGACGATTGGCTTTCCAGGATGCCGCAAGGTTAATACCGAAGTCAGATAAGTAAGAACTCAAACTCTTCTTGTAGCATTCGTTTTCATAATCCCAGTCTATGTCTGGAATGGTAATGATCGGAGTAAAACCAGAGAGCGTAGTTTGATCTAAAAGCATCAGAGATTCATATTCAGCAGGCTTCCATTTCAGCTGTGGATAATATTGATGTTGACTCATTAAAACTCCTTAAAATCTTTACTTATCCTAAGTATAGTGTTATGGCGTAACGCCAATTGTTTTTATACACTTGAAAACATTGGGAAAAGTTGAGCTATATCTAAATTTACAAAATTGGATGTTATAGAAATCGAGGTTTCAACTAGGCATGGAACTGCAAAATTTTTAATGCCTGCACGCGAAAGTCGTTGGCGGGTCCTTTCCGGTGATCCAGATCGTTACGGGGCGGCGACCTCGCGCGTTTTCACTATTTATGAGATTTTTTGAGGGGGTGGTTGTTGTTTAATTGTTTGGTATATCTAATTGATAAGTAAGGTGAAAATAAAATAAATACAACAACCTTACGATGTGTTTTGATGTCGCCAATGCGAAAAATGTCAATGATATCAAATGGTTTTGCAAAAACACATGGTTGTTGTTTCGCTTTTTATCGATGACTTATGGAGAGGAGATGGCCTTTTTATTGAATAAAAGTGATATGGCCTCCTCCATCGGTATCTCTGTTCAGGCATTTGATAAATGGGGCGTTCCTCCTGTTGAACGTCGGGGGAGGGAAGTTTTATATGACGTTAAAACTGTACTGGAGATAGATCGCGAGCGGCGACAACACAATCAGAGAACACCTGATGACGGGGGAGAACTGGAGGAAAGGCTGCTTCGGGCCAGAGCTGAACTGACAGAAGAACAGGCTGTAGCTCAAAAACTTAAAAATCAGGTAACCGAAGGTAAGCTCATCGATTCAGACTTCTGCGTTTTCGCCCTCAGCAAACTGGCGATGGCATTGTCCAGTACGCTTGATTCCATTCCGTTATCCATGCAGCGACAGTTCCCGGATTTAACGCCACGTCATATTGACCATCTGAAAACCCTTATTGCAAAGGGCGCAAATCAGTGTGCGCGGGCAGGGGATAAATTACCGGATTTGCTGGATGAATATATCAGAGCAACAACTGAATAATATGGTGGCCGCCGTTTCGGTTGCGCTGCAGCCTCTGGTCAGGGTTGTACCGATGGCGGCAGTTGAATGGGCTGACCAGTATTATTATCTGCCGAAAGAATCCTCATACGGTGACGGCGAATGGAAAACGCTGCCGTTCCAGATCGCCATCATGAACAGTATGGGGAATGATCAGATCCGCACTGTTAATCTGATTAAATCTGCCCGTGTTGGCTATACAAAGATGTTGCTGGGAGTCGCCGGGTATTTTATTGAGCATAAATCCCGAAACAGTCTGCTTTTTCAGCCCACGGATTCTGCCGCTGAAGATTTTATGAAGTCTCACGTGGAGGCGACGATTCGGGACGTGCCATGCCTGAAAGATCTTTCCCCGTGGCTGGGTCGTAAACATCGTGACAATACTCTCACGCTGAAACGCTTTTCATCGGGGGTGGGCTTCTGGTGCCTGGGTGGTGCGGCAGCAAAAAACTACCGTGAAAAATCCGTGGACGTGGTCTGCTATGACGAACTTTCCTCGTTCGAGCCGGATGTCGAAAAAGAGGGCTCGCCAACCCTGCTGGGGGATAAGCGTATTGAGGGCTCGGTATGGCCAAAATCCATTCGCGGCTCGACGCCTAAAATAAAAGGCTCCTGCCAGATCGAAAAAGCGGCCAACGAGTCGGCGCATTTCATGCGTTTTTATGTGCCCTGCCCGCACTGTGGGGAGGCGCAGTATCTGAAATTTGGCGATGAGTCCACGCCTTTTGGGCTTAAATGGGAGAAGGACAGCCCCGAAAGCGTTTTCTACCTCTGTGAGCATCATGGCTGCGTGATCCATCAGTCTGAACTGGACCAGAGTAACGGGCGGTGGATCTGTGAAAACACGGGCATGTGGACCCGTGACGGTCTGACGTTTTTCAGCGCTGCGGGTAATGAAATTCCGCCGCCGCGCTCCATCACTTTCCATATCTGGACGGCGTACAGTCCGTTCACCACCTGGGTACAGATTGTCTATGACTGGCTGGATGCACTGAAAGATCCCAACGGCCTGAAAACCTTTGTGAACACCACGCTGGGCGAGACCTGGGAAGAGGCTGTGGGCGAAAAACTCGATCACCAGGTACTGATGGATAAGGTTGTGCGTTACACGGCGGCGGTGCCTGCCCGGGTGGTTTATCTGACGGCGGGCATTGACTCGCAGCGAAACCGTTTTGAGATGTATGTCTGGGGATGGGCTCCGGGAGAGGAAGCCTTTCTGGTGGATAAAATCATCATTATGGGGCGTCCCGATGAGGAAGAGACGCTGTTACGTGTGGATGCGGCGATCAACAAAAAATACCGCCATGCAGACGGAACCGAAATGACTATTTCCCGTGTCTGCTGGGACATCGGGGGGATCGATGGCGAAATCGTTTATCAGAGGTCAAAAAAACACGGTGTTTTCCGGGTGCTGCCGGTAAAAGGCGCATCTGTCTATGGCAAGCCGGTGATCACCATGCCAAAAACCCGCAATCAGCGGGGCGTGTATCTGTGTGAAGTGGGGACGGACACCGCAAAAGAAATTCTCTATGCCCGTATGAAAGCCGATCCCACGCCTGCGGATGAAGCCACGTCGTATGCCATCCGTTTTCCTGATGATCCGGAGATTTTTTCGCAGACAGAGGCGCAGCAACTGGTCGCGGAAGAGCTTGTGGAGAAGTGGGAAAAAGGAAAGATGCGTCTGCTGTGGGATAACAAAAAGCGGCGTAACGAAGCGCTGGACTGCCTGGTGTATGCCTACGCGGCATTACGTGTGTCCGTGCAACGCTGGCAGCTTGATCTGGCTGTACTGGCAAAATCCCGGGAAGAAGAGACGACCCGGCCAACCCTTAAAGAACTGGCAGCGAAGCTGTCCGGAGGAGTGAATGGTTACAGTCGCTGAACTGCAGGCGCTGCGTCAGGCGCGCCTTGATTTATTAACCGGTAAACGGGTGGTGTCTGTCCAGAAAGATGGTCGCAGAATTGAATATACGGCGGCTTCTCTGGATGAGCTTAACCGGGCGATCAATGATGCGGAGTCGGTACTGGGGACAACCCGGCGTCGCCGTCGTCCGCTGGGAGTGAGGTTATGAAACGAACGCCTGTCCTGATTGATGTGAACGGCGTTCCGCTTCGTGAGAGTCTCAGCTACAACGGGGGCGGTGCAGGATTTGGCGGGCAAATGGCTGAGTGGTTGCCACCGGCGCAGAGTGCCGATGCGGCCCTGCTACCCGCGTTGCGTCTGGGGAATGCCCGGGCAGATGATCTGGTGCGCAATAACGGAATAGCGGCTAATGCGGTGGCTCTGCATAAGGATCACATTGTCGGGCATATGTTTCTGATCAGCTACCGTCCGAACTGGCGCTGGCTGGGGATGCGGGAGACCGCAGCAAAAAGCTTTGTCGATGAGGTGGAGGCGGCCTGGTCGGAATACGCCGAAGGGATGTTTGGCGAGATCGACGTGGAAGGAAAACGCACGTTCACGGAATTTATCCGTGAAGGTGTGGGCGTTCATGCGTTTAACGGCGAAATCTTTGTGCAGCCGGTCTGGGATACGGAAACCACGCAGTTATTCCGTACGCGTTTTAAAGCCGTGAGTCCGAAACGGGTGGACACGCCTGGACACGGTATGGGGAACCGTTTTCTGCGGGCCGGTGTGGAGGTCGATCGATATGGCCGTGCCGTCGCGTACCATATTTGTGAGGACGATTTTCCGTTCTCTGGTAGTGGACGATGGGAACGGATCCCGCGTGAACTTCCCACCGGGCGTCCGGCCATGCTGCATATTTTCGAGCCGGTGGAGGACGGGCAGACCCGTGGGGCTAATCAGTTTTACAGCGTCATGGAACGGCTGAAGATGCTCGATTCCCTGCAGGCAACACAGCTTCAGTCGGCCATAGTGAAGGCGATGTATGCAGCGACGATTGAAAGTGAACTTGATACCGAAAAGGCCTTTGAATATATCGCCGGTGCGCCGCAGGGGCAGAAGGATAATCCGCTTATTAATATTCTGGATAAGTTCTCCACCTGGTATGACACGAATAGCGTGACGCTGGGCGGTGTCAAAATTCCGCACCTTTTCCCCGGTGATGATCTGAAACTTCAGACCGCGCAGGATTCAGACAATGGATTTTCGGCGCTTGAACAGGCGCTGCTGCGGTATATCGCCGCCGGTCTTGGCGTTTCCTACGAACAGTTGTCCCGTGATTACTCGAAGGTCAGTTATTCAAGTGCCCGCGCATCCGCCAATGAGTCGTGGCGCTATTTTATGGGGCGGCGAAAATTTATTGCGTCCCGGCTGGCCACGCAGATGTTTTCCTGCTGGCTGGAAGAGGCACTTCTTCGGGGGATTATTCGTCCGCCACGGGCACGTTTTGATTTTTATCAGGCGCGATCAGCCTGGTCACGGGCTGAGTGGATTGGAGCCGGAAGAATGGCCATTGACGGGCTCAAGGAGGTTCAGGAATCAGTGATGCGCATTGAGGCCGGACTGAGCACGTATGAGAAAGAGCTGGCGCTGATGGGCGAGGATTATCAGGACATTTTCCGCCAGCAGGTCAGGGAATCTGCAGAGCGGGAAAAAGCCGGATTCTCACGTCCGGTGTGGATAGCGCAGGCGTATCAGCAGCAGATAGCGGAGAGTCGCAGGCCGGAAGAGGAGACAACACCACGTGAGACGTAATCTTTCACACATTATTGCCGCAGCATTCAATGAACCGCTGCTTCTGGAGCCCGCCTATGCGCGGGTTTTCTTTTGCGCGCTCGGGCGCGAGATGGGGGCAGCAAGTCTTTCGGTACCACAACAACAGGTACAGCTTGATGCTCCCGGAATGCTGGCTGAAACGGACGAGTACATGGCCGGAGGTAAACGACCGGCCCGTGTTTACCGGGTGGTGAACGGTATTGCTGTACTGCCGGTGACCGGCACGCTGGTGCACCGGCTGGGCGGTATGCGGCCATTTTCCGGAATGACAGGCTATGACGGCATTGTCGCCTGTCTTCAGCAGGCAATGGCAGATAGCCAGGTGCGGGGCGTACTGCTGGACATTGACAGTCCGGGCGGGCAGGCCGCCGGCGCGTTTGACTGCGCTGACATGATTTACCGCCTCCGTCAGCAGAAGCCGGTCTGGGCACTGTGCAATGACACGGCCTGTTCTGCAGCCATGCTGCTGGCGTCGGCCTGCTCCCGACGGCTGGTTACCCAGACATCCCGTATCGGCTCCATTGGCGTGATGATGAGCCATGTCAGCTATGCCGGTCATCTGGCGCAGGCCGGGGTGGATATCACGCTGATTTATGCCGGGGCGCACAAGGTGGATGGCAATCAGTTTGAAGCCTTACCGGCAGAGGTGCGTCAGGACATGCAGCAGCGGGTTGATGCGGCGCACCGGATGTTTGCCGAAAAAGTGGCGATGTATACGGGGCTGTCTGTGGAAGCTGTCACGGGGACAGAGGCTGCCGTTTTTGAAGGTCAGTCCGCTATTAAGGCCGGACTGGCGGATGAATTAATCAATGCGTCGGATGC
Source organism: Escherichia albertii NBRC 107761 = DSM 17582 (assembly GCF_000759775.1). Taxonomy (GTDB): domain Bacteria; phylum Pseudomonadota; class Gammaproteobacteria; order Enterobacterales; family Enterobacteriaceae; genus Escherichia; species Escherichia albertii. The sequence goes on along the minus strand of NZ_BBMY01000112.1, from coordinate 10,374 downwards.
CATCAGCGTGATGGCTGCGGCGCTGAACACTCATGATACAGGAGGCACTATGCCGCAATTAACTGCAACGGAAGCTGCCGCGCAGGAGAACCAGCGAGTGATAGGGATCCTGACGTGTCAGGAAGCGAAAGGACGTGAACAGCTTGCCACGATGCTGGCAGGACAACAGGGCATGAGCATTGAACAGGCCCGGGCGATTCTGGCCGCGGCGGCACCACAGCAGCCGGTGGCATCCGCGCAGAGTGAAGCCGATCGCATTATGGCGTGTGAAGAAGCGAACGGTCGTGAACAACTGGCGGCAACGCTGGCGGCGATGCCGGAGATGACGGTGGAAAAAGCCCGCCCGATCCTGGCTGCCTCACCGCAGGCGAATGCCGGGCCCTCACTTCGTGATCAGATCATGGCCCTGGATGAGGCAAAAGGGGCAGAAGCGCAGGCTGAAAAACTGGCGGCCTGCCCGGGAATGACCGTGGAGAACGCCCGGGCTGTGCTGGCTGCGGGATCAGGTAAGGCCGAACCGGTCTCTGCATCCACAACCGCCCTGTTTGAACATTTCATGGCGAATCATTCACCGGCAGCGGTGCGGGGTGGCGTGTCACAGACGTCAGCAGACGGTGATGCGGACGTGAAAATGCTCATGGCCATGCCATGAAGTCAGTGCTGACCATCAATATGAGGTTTTAACAAAATGGTGACGAAAACCATCACTGAACAGCGTGCGGAAGTACGTATTTTTGCCGGTAATGATCCGGCTCATACCGCCACAGGCAGCAGCGGGATTTCTTCTGCAACACCGGCTCTGACGCCCCTGATGCTGGATGAAGTCACCGGGAAACTGGTGGTCTGGGATGGACAGAAAGCCGGTAGTGCGGTTGGCATACTGGTACTGCCGCTTGAAGGCACAGAGACGGTGCTGACCTATTACAAGTCGGGGACCTTTGCGACGGAGGCAATCCGCTGGCCTGACAGTGTGGATGAACACAAAAAGGCAAATGCCTTTGCCGGCACAGCCCTGAGTCACGCGGCTCTGCCGTAACACGTTATCAGGCCACCATGGTGGCCTGACTGATTTCTGAATGAAAGGAACTGATTTATGGGATTGTTTACGACCCGCCAGTTACTCGGTTATACCGAACAAAAAGTTAAATTCCGTGCGCTATTTCTGGAGCTGTTTTTCCGCCGTACGGTGAATTTCCACACCGAAGAGGTGATGCTGGACAAAATTACCGGAAAAACGCCGGTGGCGGCCTATGTCTCCCCGATCGTTGAAGGAAAAGTGCTGCGCCATCGTGGTGGTGAAACCCGCGTGTTGCGTCCGGGCTACGTCAAGCCGAAACACGAATTTAATTACCAGCAGGCGGTTGAGCGCCTTCCCGGTGAAGATCCGGCTCAGCTGAACGACCCGGCCTACCGTCGTCTGCGTATCATTACCGATAACCTCAAACAGGAAGAGCACGCTATTGTCCAGGTGGAAGAAATGCAGGCGGTGAATGCCGTGCTGTATGGCAAATACACCATGGAAGGGGAACAGTTTGACACGGTCGAGGTGGATTTCGGACGCTCTGAAGGAAATAACATTGAGCAGGCCGACGGTAAAAAATGGTCTGAGCAGGACCGTGATACGTTTGATCCGACGCATGATATTGACCTCTACTGCGATCAGGCCAGCGGCCTTGTGAATATCGCCATTATGGACGGTACGGTCTGGCGTCTGCTGAATGGCTTTAAGCTGTTCCGCGAAAAACTGGATACCCGTCGCGGCTCAAATTCACAACTCGAAACGGCAGTGAAAGATCTGGGCGCAGTGGTGTCCTTCAAGGGGTATTACGGCGATCTGGCCATTGTGGTGGCGAAAACGTCTTATGTGGCAGAGGACGGTACCGAAAAACGTTATCTGCCGGAGGGCATGCTGGTGCTGGGGAATACGGCAGCAGAGGGCATTCGTTGCTATGGTGCCATTAAGGATGCACAGGCGTTGTCTGAAGGAGTGGTGGCTTCTTCCCGTTACCCGAAACACTGGCTGACCGTGGGCGATCCGTCCTGTGAATTCACCATGACGCAGTCCGCTCCGCTGATGGTGCTGCCGGATCCGGATGAGTTTGTGGTGGTACAGGTGAAATAATCCGTGAGCGGGGGCGAAATGCCCCCGTGTCTTTTTTCACAGGAGGCTGAGATGGCAACAAAAGAAGAAAATCTGAATCGTCTTCGTCAACTGGCTGGCCTGCTGGGGCGCGAGGCGGATATGTCGGGGAGTGCTGCGGATATTGCTCAACGTGTGTCTGAGTGGGAAGAGGAGCTTGCTGTTTCCCCGGAGGGCATTATGCACTCTGATGAGAGCGGGGCTGATCAAAATCACACAGACGATGGTGAGCAGTTGAACAACACGGATGCTCCGGATGATGTTAAAGCCGTCCGGGTACGGAAGTGCCTGCAAGTAATGGGGTATTGCCCGGAGACAGGTCGTCCCGTTGAGCTGGCGTTACGGGGTATGCGTGTTCTGGTGCCATCATCACTGGCAACGGCCATGATACAGCACGGAACGGCTGAATATGCGTGATTTTCAGAATGCCTTTGATGCTGCCCTCGCCGGGGTAGACAGTACGATCGTTGAAGTGATGGGGCTCTGTGCGCAGTTCACCTCGGGGGCACAGTGTGGCAGCGAAGTTCAGGGGGTTTTTGATGATCCGGAGTCGCTGGGGTTTGCCGGTGGCGGGGTCCGTATTGAAGGAAGCAGCCCGTCATTATTTGTGCGGACGGATACGGTTCGTGCCGTGCGGCGTGGTGACACGCTGACCATTAATGGTGAGATATTCTGGGTGGATCGTGTTTCTCCGGATGACGGGGGCAGCTGTTATCTCTGGCTCAACCGTGGTCAACCACCCGCAGTTAACCGGCGACGATAAACGCAGGGTGAAATTATGGCGATAAAAGGGCTTGATCAGGCGATTGACAATCTGAGCCGGGTTCGTAAAAACGCCATTCCGGCGGCTTCAGCAATGGCCATTAACCGCGTGGCCACAACGGCGATTAATCAGTCTTCATCACAGGTTGCCCGGGAGACAAAGGTTCGCCGGAAACTGGTAAAGGAACGGTCCAGACTGAAACGGGCGACGGTCAGAAATCCGAATGCCAAAATTATCGTTAACCGCGGTGATCTCCCTGTGATTAAGCTGGGGATCAGGATGCTGGGGCGTCGCCCGAACAGCATACTTAAAGCCGGTCAGCATCGGTATCAGCGGGCATTTATTCAGCGATTAAAAAATGGTCGCTGGCATGTCATGCAGCGTGTGGCCGGGAAAAACCGTTACCCCATTGATGTGGTGAAAATCCCGATGGCGGCCCCACTGAAACAGGCATTTGATGAGAATGTTGACCGTATCCGGCGTGAACGCCTGCCTAAAGAACTGGCATACGCGCTGAAACAACAACTGAGGATTGCAATAAAACGATGAAACACACTGACATTCGTGCCGCAGTGCTGGATGCACTCGAGCAGCATGAACACGGGGCGACGCTGTTTGATGGTCGCCCCGTTGTTTTTGACGAAGAGGATTTTCCTGCGATCGCGGTTTATCTGACGGATGCAGAGTATACCGGTGAAGAGCTGGATGCAGATACCTGGCGGGCCACGCTGCATATTGAGGTGTTTTTACCGGCACAGGTACCGGATTCAGAGCTTGATCAGTGGATGGAAAGCCGGATTTACCCGGCGATGACCGCGATCCCGGCACTGGCAGGACTGATTACCACGATGGTTACGCAGGGCTATGAGTATCGTCGTGATGACGATATGGCGTTATGGAGTTCTGCAGATCTGACTTATTCCATTACATACGAGATGTGAGGACGATATGGCAACACCAAATCCCCTTGAGCCGGTAAAAGGTGCCGGTACCACTCTGTGGGTTTACAACGGCAAGGGTGATGCTTATGCAAACCCGTTGTCAGACGATGACTGGCAGCGACTGGCTAAGGTGAAGGATCTGACGCCGGGCGAGATGACGGCAGAATCCTACGATGATAACTACCTGGATGATGAAGACGCGGACTGGACCGCGACCGGGCAGGGGCAGAAATCTGCAGGTGATACCAGTTTTACGCTGGCCTGGAAACCGGGAGAGGAAGGCCAGAAAGGGCTTATAGGCTGGTTTGAAAGCGGCGATGTCCGGGCCTATAAAATCCGTTTTCCGAATGGCACGGTGGATGTGTTTCGTGGCTGGGTCAGCAGTATCGGTAAGGCCGTGACGGCGAAAGAAGTGATCACCCGCACGGTGAAAGTCACTAACGTGGGTAAACCTTCTGTAGCGGAAGAACGCAGCAAAATTACGCCGGTCAGTGCGATTAAGGTGACGCCGACATCCGGTACGGTGGCAAAAGGGAAAACAACCACCCTGACGGTTTCTTTTGAGCCGGAAAGTGCAACCGACAAGACGTTCAGAGCGGTTTCCGCCGATCCGTCGAAAGCCACCATTAGTGTGAAAGATATGACAATTACGGTAAACGGCGTGGCGACAGGTAAGGTGCAGATCCCTGTGGTGAGCGGAAATGGTCAGTTCGCCGCAGTGGCTGAAGTCACCGTTACTGAAGCGGGCGCTGCAGGGTAAACGGAGGTAATACATGTTTCTGAAAACAGAACAATTTGAATATAACGGTGTGTCTGTCACGCTTTCCGAATTGTCTGCGCTGCAGCGTATCGAGCATCTTGCCCTCCTGAAACGGCGTGCAGAACAGGCAGAATCCTGCGGCAACCTGCAGGTAAGCGTGGAAGATCTCGTCAGAACCGGCGCGTTTCTGGTGGCGATGTCCCTGTGGCATAACCATCCACAGAAAACGCAGTCACCGTCAATGAATGAGGCCGTGATGAAGATAGAGCAGGAAGTGCTCACCACCTGGCCTGCCGATGCCATTGCCCGGGCGGAAGACGTGGTGTTGTGCCTGTCCGGGATGATCGAAGCTGTTCGTCCGGATACTGATATTACTGAAGTGGCGAAAAATAACACGCTGACTGATGATGATTTTTCTGCGGGAAAGTCTTCGACGGCGAGCTGAACTTTGCCCTCAGACTGGCGCGTGAGATGGGGAGACCCGACTGGCGCGCCATGCTTGCCGGGATGACATCCACCGAATATGCCGACTGGCACCGTTTTTACCGCACGCATTATTTTCAGGATACCCAGCTGGATATGCATTTTTCCGGGCTGACGTACGCTGTACTCAGCCTGTTTTTTTGCGATCCGGATATGCATCCCTCTGATTTCAGTCTGCTTGTCCCCCGGCATGAGGAAGAGCAGGTGGAGAGGCCGGATGAGGACAAAATGCTGATGCAGAAAGCGGCAGGACTTGCCGGAGGCGTCCGGTTCGGTGGGGACGGAGGGCGCGATATTTTATCGTCTGCGGATGTGGCAGATGTCATGGTGGATGATGCCGCATTAATGATGGCTTCAGCGGGGATTCCGGGAGGTGTGAGATATGTCCCAGCCGGTTGGTGATCTTGTTATTGACCTTAGTCTGGATGCTGTCCGTTTCGATGAGCAGATGAGCCGGGTAAGGCGTCATTTTTCAGGTCTGGATACCGACGCCAGAAAAACCGCCAGTGCTGTTGAACAGGGCCTGAGCCGCCAGGCGCTGGCTGCACAAAAAGCCGGGATTTCCGTCGGGCAGTATAAAGCGGCCATGCGAACCCTGCCCGCACAGTTTACGGATATCGCCACGCAGCTTGCAGGTGGTCAGAATCCCTGGCTGATCCTGCTGCAACAGGGCGGTCAGGTGAAGGACTCCTTCGGCGGGATGATCCCCATGTTCAGGGGGCTTGCCGGTGCGATCACCCTGCCGATGGTCGGGGTCACCTCGCTGGCGGTGGCGACAGGTGCGCTGGTGTACGCCTGGTACCAGGGAGATTCCACGCTTTCAGCGTTTAATAAAACCCTGGTTCTTTCCGGTAATCAGTCCGGACTGACTGCCGATCGTATGCTGACTCTCTCAAGAGCCGGGCAGGCAGCAGGGCTGACGTTTAACCAGGCGAGAGAGTCACTGGCAGCCCTGGTGAATGCCGGTGTGCGTGGTGGTGAACAGTTTGATGCCATCAACCAGAGTGTCGCGCGTTTTGCGTCTGCATCCGGTGTGGAGGTGGATAAAGTCGCTGAAGCCTTCGGGAAGCTGACCACTGACCCGACGTCGGGACTGATGGCGATGGCGCGCCAGTTCCGTAACGTGACGGCAGAGCAGATTGCGTATGTTGCACAGCTGCAGCGTTCCGGAGACGAGGCCGGGGCATTGCAGGCGGCGAACGATATCGCCACGAAAGGCTTTGATGAGCAGACCCGTCGCCTGAAAGAAAACATGGGAACACTGGAGACCTGGGCGGATAAAACAGGGAAGGCATTCAAATCGATGTGGGATGCCATTCTGGATATCGGTCGTCCTGAATCCTCAGCGGATATGCTCGCCAGTGCGCAGAAGGCATTTGATGAGGCGGATAAAAAATGGCAGTGGTACCAGAGCCGGAGCCAGCGCCGGGGAAAGACCTCCTCTTTTCGTGCGAACCTTCAGGGGGCATGGGATGACCGGGAAAATGCCCGTCTGGGTCTGGCAGCGGCCACGCTGCAGTCGGATATGGAAAAAGCCGGTGAACTGGCGGCAAGGGACCGGGCTGAGCGTGAGGCGTCACAGCTGAAGTATACCGGAGAGGCGCAGAAGGCGTATGAGCGCCTGCAGACGCCACTGGAGAAATATACCGCCCGTCAGAAAGAGCTGAATAAGGCCCTGAAAGACGGAAAAATCCTGCAGGCGGATTACAACACGCTGATGGCGTCGGCAAAAAAGGATTATGAATCGACGCTGAAAAAGCCGTCAGGTGTGAAGGTGTCTGCCGGTGAGCGCCAGGAAGACCGGGCGCATGCAGCCATGCTGGCGCTTGAAACCGAGCTCAGGACGCTGGAAAAACACAGCGGTGTGAATGAGAAAATCAGCCAGCAGCGCCGGGATTTATGGGAAGCGGAAAATCAGTATGTGGTCCTGAAAGAGGCCGCCACGAAACGGCAGTTATCTGAGCAGGAAAAATCCCTGCTGGCTCATGAGAAAGAGACGCTGGAGTACAAACGCCAGCTGGCTGAGCTGGGAGACAAGATTGAACACCAGAAGCGGCTGAATGAGCTGGCACAGCAGGCGGCGCGGTTTGAACAGCAGCAGAGCGCGAAGCAGGCGGCAATCAGCGCAAAAGCCCGCGGACTCACCGACCGTCAGGCGCAGCGGGAGTCGGAAGAGCAGCGCCTTCGTGAGGTGTACGGTGATAATCCGGTTGCGCTGGCGAAGGCCACATCTGCACTGAAGAACACCTGGTCTGCGGAGGAGCAGCTTCGTGGAAGCTGGATGGCCGGGATGAAGTCCGGCTGGGGCGAGTGGGCGGAAAGTGCGACGGACAGTATGTCGCAGGTAAAAAGTGCAGCCACGCAGACCTTTGACGGTATTGCACAGAATATGGCAGCGATGCTGACCGGCAGCGAACAGAACTGGCGTGGTTTCACCCGTTCTGTGCTGTCCATGCTGACAGAGATTTTTCTGAAGCAGGCGATGGTGGGGATAGTCGGGAGTATCGGCAGCGCCATTGGCGGGGCTGTTGGTGGCGGCGCATCCGCGTCAGGCGGTACAGCCATTCAGGCTGCGGCGGCGAACTTCCATTTCGCGACCGGGGGATTTACGGGGACGGGGGGTAAATATGAACCTGCGGGGATTGTTCATCGCGGGGAGTTTGTCTTCACGAAGGAGGCGACCAGCCGGATTGGTGTCGGCAATCTGTACCGCCTGATGCGGGGCTATGCGGAAGGTGGTTATGTCGGCGGTGCCGGAAGTCCGGCGCAGATGCGGCGGGCGGAAGGCATTAATTTTAATCAGAACAATCACGTGGTGATTCAGAACGACGGCCCCAACGGGCGGGCAGGGCCGCAGCTGATGAAAGCGGTGTATGAGATGGCCCGCAAGGGGGCACAGGATGAACTCCGGCTGCAGTTGCGTGATGGCGGTATGTTATCAGGGAGCGGTGGATGAAAACCTTTCGCTGGAAAGTGAAGCCGGATATGGAGGTGAACTCGCAGCCATCGGTGCGTGAAGTGCGTTTTGGTGACGGGTACTCACAGCGTATGGCGGCAGGGCTGAATGCTGACCTGAAAACATACAGGGTGACGCTTTCCGTGAACCGGGAGGAGGCCCGGCATCTGGAAGCGTTCCTGGCAGAGCACGGTGGCTGGAAGGCATTTTTGTGGAAGCCACCCTATGCATACCGGCAGATAAAGGTGACCTGTGCCGGGTGGTCTGCGCGGGTCGGGATGTTGCGCGTTGAGTTCAGCGCGGAGTTTAAGCAGGTGGTGAACTGATGCAGGATATTCACGAAGAAAGTCTGAGCGAGTCGGTTAAATCAGAGCAGTCACCGCGGGTGGTACTCTGGGAAATTGACCTGACGGTGCAGGGGGGTGAGCGGTATTTTTTCTGTAATGAGCTGAATGAAAAAGGGGAGCCGGTCACCTGGCAGGGGCGGAAGTACCAGGCGTACCCGATTGATGGCAGCGGCTTTGAAATGAACGGGAAAGGCAGCAGTGCCAGACCGTCGCTGACGGTGTCCAATCTGTTCGGTCTGGTCACCGGGATGGCGGAAGACCTGCAGAGTCTGGTGGGGGCCACGGTGGTCCGCCGTCGGGTGTATGCGCGTTTTCTGGATGCGGTGAATTTCGTTGCGGGCAATCCGGAAGCGGACCCGGAGCAGGAGCTGAGCGACCGCTGGGTGGTGGAGCAGATGTCGGAGCTGACAGCCATGACGGCCTCGTTTGTGCTGGCCACACCGACCGAGACGGACGGGGCGCTGTTTCCCGGTCGTATCATGCTGGCGAACACCTGTATGTGGACCTACCGCTCTGATGAGTGTGGTTACACGGGCGGGGCTGTGGCGGATGAGTTCGATAAACCCACCACGGATATCCGTAAGGACAGATGCAGCAAGTGCATGCGCGGGTGTGAACTGCGCAGGAATGTCGGCAATTTTGGCGGTTTCCTTTCCATTAATAAACTTTCGCAGTAAATCCCGGTTTATGACACAGACTGAATCAGCGATTCTGGCGCATGCCCGGCGGTGTGCGCCTGCGGAGTCGTGCGGCTTCGTGATAAGCACGCCGGAGGGGGAGCGGTATATCCCTTGTGTGAATATTTCCGCAGAGCCGGAGGCGTATTTTCGTATCGCACCGGAAGACTGGCTGCGGGCAGAGATACAGGGGGAGATTGTGGCACTGGTCCACAGTCATCCCGGTGAGCTGCCCTGGCTGAGCGAGGCTGACCGGCGGCTGCAGATAAAAAGCGCACTGCCCTGGTGGCTGGTCTGCCGGGGGGAAATTCATAAATTCCGCTGTGTGCCACATCTGACAGGACGGCGCTTTGAGCACGGGGTGACGGACTGTTACACGCTGTTCCGGGATGCATACCATCTGGCGGGAATTGATATGCCGGATTTTCATCGCGAGGATGACTGGTGGCGCAACGGCCAGAACCTGTACCTGGACAATATGGCAGTCACCGGCTTTTACCGGGTGCCCCTGTCCTCTGCACAGCCGGGCGATATCCTGCTGTGCTGCTTCGGCGCATCGGTGGCTAATCATGCCGCCATTTACTGCGGCAACGGTGAACTGCTTCACCATATTCCTGAACAACTGAGTAAACGGGAGAGGTATTCCGAAAAATGGCAACGACGAACGCATTCTGTCTGGCGTCACCGCCACTGGCACACATCTGCCTTCACGGGGATTTACAACGATTTGGCCGCCGCCTCAGCCTGTATGTGAACACGGCAGCGGAAGCCATTCGCGCCCTGTCGATGCAGATGCCGGGCTTTCGCCTTCAGATGAACGAAGGCTGGTACCAGATACGTATTGCCGGTGAAGACACGGCACCGGAGGTGGTGTACGCCCGCCTTCACGAACAGCTGGGTGAGGGAACGGTCATCCACATTGTGCCGCGACTGGCCGGGGCCGGAAAGGGTGGACTGCAGATTGTGTTGGGGGCGGCAGCCATCGTGGGCTCTTTCTTCACTGCCGGGGCATCAATGGCGTTATGGGGTTCAGCCCTGGCAGCCGGTGGTTTTTCTGCCACCACGATGCTGTTTTCACTTGGAGCCAGCATGATTCTGGGCGGTGTGGCCCAGATGCTGGCCCCGAAGGCAAAAACACCGGATTACCGCGCAACGGATAACGGCAGACAGAACACGTACTTTTCCTCGCTGGATAACATGATTGCCCAGGGGAACCCGATGCCGGTGCCTTACGGGGAAATGCTGGTTGGCTCCCGCCGTATATCCCAGGACATCAGTACCCGTGATGAAGGCGGTGACGGGAAGGT
>NZ_BBMY01000113.1 GCF_000759775.1 Escherichia albertii NBRC 107761 = DSM 17582 | reverse complement strand
CCTTAAATTAAATAGATCTACAGGAACAAGGATTTCAATTCTATCTATTCATGATGGAAGCATGACTGCCGCCGATATTAACACGTAGGTTTATTTGAACATTTCACTATGGAGAATAGTTATGCGAATTGTTACAGCGGATGAAGCCGTTTCGTTGCTATGTGATGGAGATACTCTGATGATCAGTGGTTCTGGTGCGGGGCATGCTACGCCAGAGGCATTGCTGGAAGCGCTGGAGCGTCGTTATCAGGTGCAGAATTCCCCCCGACAACTTACGGCGTTTCATCCGGTTGGTCTGGGTGATCGTACCTTTCGCGGGGCGTCGCGATTGGCATACCCTGGTTTATTAAAACGGGTCGTCTGTGGCACGCTGGTTGATTCCCCGCCGCTGGCGAAGATGGCGCTGAATAATGAAATTGAAGCCTGGACATTGCCGCAGGGGGTACTCTCGCAATTGACCCGAGAAATGGCCGCCGGTCGGCCTGGTCTGATAAGCCATGTCGGGCTGCATACCTTCGTCGATCCTCGTCAACGCGGCGGTCGGCAAAGCGAGTGCTGTTCTGAGGAACTCGTTAGCCTGATAGAAATCGCCGGTAAGGAGTGGCTTTATTACAAGCCCTTTCACGTTGATATCGCATTTTTACGCGGCACGACGGCGGATGAAGACGGCAATATCACCATGGAGCAGGAAGCGATTTTTGGCGACATGCTGTCGATGGCTCAGGCTACCCGACGCAACGGTGGGTTAGTGATAGTCCAGGTAAAACGCATTGCCAAACGCGGCACGTTACCCGCTAAAAGCGTCAAAATTCCGGCAATGCTGGTGGATTTAGTGGTTGTCGATCCCGGGCAGTCAGTCACCTACCAAAGTCCAAATGATCCGGCCTTTACCGGAGAACTGCGCATTCCGCTTGATGGATTCCCGGTGTTGCCGCTGGATGAGCGTAAAATCGTCGCCCGTCGCTGCGCTATGGAATTGCAGCCTGGGGCGGTATGCAACGTTGGCTCGGGGATCTGCACGGGTATCGGTCTCGTTGGCGCTGAAGAGAATATTCTCGACCAGATCGTCCTCACTAACGAGCAGGGGCTGATCGGCGGCGCGCCAGCCGCAGGTCTGGACGCTGGCGCGGCGCGTAATTATAGCGCGATGATCGATCAACCTTATCAATTCGATTTCTACGATGGTGGCGGCATTGATATCGCCTTCCTGTCAGCGGCGGAAATTGACGGCGGCGGTAGCGTCAACATTAGCCGTTTCGCCAACAAGCTGATTGGCGTGGGCGGATTTATCAATATTAGCCAGAATGCGAAAAAAATGGTTTTCGGTGGCACCTTTACCGCCGGAGGGCTTCGCGTAGCTTGCCAGGACGGGCAGTTGCGGATTATGCAGGAAGGTGCGCATCAAAAATTCGTCAGCCAATTACAGCAGGTTTCCTACAGCGGTCCTTACGCCAGCCAGCGTGGTCAGATCACGCTGTTTGTGACCGAACGCGCGGTATTCCAGGTTAAGGACGGTGAGCTTGAATTAATTGAAATCGCTCCGGGCATTGACCTGGAACGCGATATTTTACAGCAAATGCGTTTCCGTCCTCGTATTGCAGCCGAACTGAAGTTGATGGACGCCAGGCTCTTTTCGCCGGAACCGATGGGATTGTCTGCGGAGATGGCGGCCAAACCCCGCTCATGTCACCCGCGACTGGCGTCATTATCCTCAAAGGTACAGCCATGAAACCGATGGTCATTAATGGCAGCACCCGGCTGTATGGCATCGCAGGCGACCCGGTTGCCCAGGTCAAAACCCCGGAGCTGTTGAATTCATTTTTTCAACAAACCGGCATTAATGCGGTCTGCGTACCGCTACAGGTGGCGACGAGCGGGTTTGAAGCCAGTCTGCGCGGCGTAATGCAGTTGAGTAATCTGGATGGCCTGGTGATCACCGTTCCGCATAAAGTCCGCGCTTGTGCGCTGACGGAATCCCTTTCTGCAGAGGCGCTGCGCGTGGGAGCCGTCAATGTACTACGTCGTTGTGAAGATGGCGGATGGCATGGCGATATGTTTGACGGAACGGGGCTTACTGTTGGCCTGCTCAGGCAGGGCTTTGTACTGAAAGGGCAGCATGTGAAGCAACTCGGCGCTGGCGGGAGCGGCGCTGCCGTTGCGTTTGCTCTGCTGGCGGCGGGTGCGGCGTCTGTCACTCTGTGCGATCCTGACGACAACGCAGCGCAGGCGCTGGCGCAACGCATTAACGCCAGCTATCCGCAACACCCCGCTCGCGTCAGCGACGTCCCGGCTGAACTGACGGGCATTGACCTGCTGATCAACTGTTCCCCCATAGGTATGAAACCTGATGACGGCCTGCCTGCGCCATTCGCTGACTTCAATCCATCGTTGCAGGTCGTGGATATCATTATGCACCCTGCTGAAACACCTCTGCTTGCCCATGCCCGACGTGCGGGCTGCCATGCTGTCAATGGCAAACCGATGATTGAAGGACAACTGGCGGAGTTTATTCATTTCTTCGGTTTGGCCGATAAGGAGTCGCTATGCGCCTGCTCACGCTGACTCCGCAACATCTTTCCCTGAACACTGCCACGTTGGGGCCTGGCGCGTCGCTGCATGATGCCGTTCAGGGATGTGTGAAATACGGTTTTGGCGGCATTGCTCCCTGGCGCGACAAGGTGGCGGAAATCGGTTTATCCCAGGCCAGTCGTCTGATTCGTGATGCGGGATTACAGGTGAGCGGATTGTGCCGTGGCGGAATGTTTCCTGCCGCCAGCCGTACTGAACGTGAAAAAATTCGTGTGGATAATCTGCGGGCGATTGACGAAGCCGCAGCGCTGGAAGCTGCCTGTCTGGTGCTGGTGGTCGGTGGTTTGCCTGCCGGTTCCAGAGAGCTGGACAACGCCCGACAGCAGGTTGAAGACGGCATCGCCGATATGCTGGAACATGCGCGCATGGCAAATGTTCGCCTGGCGATTGAACCGTTGCACCCAATGTATGCAGGCGATCGCGCCTGCATCAACACGCTGGCGCAGGCTCTGAGTTTGTGCGAACGGTTGGGAGCAGATGTTGGTATTGCCGCTGACGTTTACCACATCTGGTGGGATCCCGATATCGTCACGCAACTTCAGCGAGCAGCCAATATGCAGCGCCTGCTGGCTTTTCATCTCAGTGACTGGCTGGTGCCTACCCGCCACCTGTTGACCGATCGCGGCATGCCGGGCGACGGCGTCATCAACCTTTCTCATTTATGCCAAACCATTGCCGACACCGGCTATCAGGGACTTTATGAGGTGGAGATTTTCTCTGCGGAAAACTGGTGGCGACAACCGGTAGATACAACCTTAAGCACTCTCGTTAAACGCCTGGAACATCTTAATAATACAGGAGATCGTCATGAAGATTGATAATACGCTGACGCCTCACGATTTGCTGCCCGCGATTGAACGTATGTGGGATGTCTCTGCCGGGAAAATCATTGCGATTGACGCCACTGCCGATCGTACCAAAGGTGCGCCAGTACACACCATTGCCGGACGTTATCAACCAAAAGGGTGGACGGACTGGACGCAGGGTTTTGAGTACGGCAGCGCGTTATTGCAGTTTGACGCTACAGGCGAGCGCTCGTTTCTGGAAACGGCGCTGACGCGTATTCGTCACGATATGCTGCAGCACATCACTCATTTCGGCGTACACGATCATGGCTTTAATCAAATCAGCACTTATGGACAGTTACTGCGCCTGATGGCGGAAGGAAAACTGCCGACAGATCCGGGCGTCAGGGACTATTACCAGTTAGCCGTTCGCTGTTCTGGTGCGGTACAGGCCTATCGCTGGACCGATTTGGGCGACGGACAGGGATACATCCACTCTTTCAACGGCGCGCATTCATTATTCATTGATACCTTACGTACCCTACGCACGCTGCTGTTGGCGCACAGCCTGGGGCATGTCATGAAAATTGAGGGCGATGTGGCGATCTCTCTGTTGGATCGGGCGCTGACGCATGCACTCACCAGCGCGCGCTACTGCATTTTCTATGGTGAAGGGCGGGATATTTACGACATTCGCGGCAGAACGGCGCACGAAGCTATCTTCAACCCGCGTAATGGCGCATTCCGCTGCGTGGGGACACAGCAAGGGTATTCGGGTTTCTCTACCTGGACTCGTGGTTTGAGTTGGGCCATGTGCGGTTTCGCGGAAATACTGGAATACCTCCAGGCATTGCCCGCAGAAAAATGGCAAACAGAACGGGATAAAACCACCACGATGGCGGCGCTGGAAAAGGCTGCTGCCGCTGTGTGTGATTTTTATCTCGACTTTACTCTGTGGGACGGTATCCCGTACTGGGATACCGGCGCGCCAGGTCTGGCGACAGTGGACGCGCCCTACGATCGTGAATCCGATCCTGAAAATGCAGTCGAACCCGTAGACAGCTCCGCAGCGGCGATTGCGGCGCAAGGCTTACTTCGGTTTGCGGCCTGGCTTCGCGCCAGCGGGCGCACAGGTGGAGATCGTTATTATCAAGCCGGGTTGTCGGTGCTGAGAACGCTGCTGGATGACCGTTACCTGAGTCTGGACAGGCAGCACCAGGGGCTTTTGCTGCATAGCCAGTATCATCGACCCAACGGTTGGGACTACGTGCGTTCCGGGCATAAAAACCCGTTCGGCGAAGCGACTATGTGGGGAGATTACCACCTGCGCGAGCTGGCGCTTTATGTTCAGCGTCTGGCCAACAACGAACCCTATGTCGCTTTTTTCAGCGCGGCAGGAGGTGAGCAATGAGTTCGCCATGTTCCGTTCGTGTCGCCCTGATCACCGGAGGGCGTCGGGGAATTGGCCTTGCCATCGCCAGACGGCTGGCAAGGGATGGCTATCACATTGCGATTACCGGCAGCGGTAATGCTGATGACGCCACGCATGCCGCCGTGGCGCAGCTGAAAAACTGCGGTATACAGGCCGGTTATTTTGCCAGCGATATCGCCGATATTACGCAGCATGACCTGCTGCTTGATCGGGTCGAACAACAACTGGGAGCCGTTTCCGTGCTGGTTTCCAATGCCGGTATTGCGCCGCCTGAAAGGCTTGATGTACTTGAAACCTCCGGGGCTAATTTCGACGCGGTGATGAACACCAACCTGCGCGGGGCGTTTTTTCTCTCCCAGGCGGTGGCCCGACGAATGCTTACCCGCCCGACAGCCGAAGGTGAACGCAGTATTGTCTTCATCACTTCTTGTTCTGCGGAAATGGCGTCGGTCAATCGGCTGGAGTACTGCATCTCGAAAGCAGGATTGTCAATGGTCGCACAGGGGCTGGCGACACGGCTTGCGGCGGACGGCATCGGCGTTTTTGAAATCCGTCCAGGCATTATCCGCACCGATATGACCGCTAACGTGAATGAAAAATATGACCGCTTGATCGGTGAAGGAACGGTGCCCGCCCGACGCTGGGGGAAAGGCGATGACATTGCTGCGGCGGTTAGCATGGTACTGAAACCGGATGCGTTTTTCGCCACTGGCTCAGTCATTCACGCTGACGGCGGATTAACATTACAGCGTCTTTAAGACGCAGGGAGACAGCGTATGGATAAGGTTTTACCCGCAGCGGAAAGGCGGCTGGCGGCTGGCGGCTGGCGAGTATGGTTACGACAGTTTGCAGCCCGGCGATTACTGGCACACCCAGGCCATTACTGTGACAGAGGCGCATATCGTTGCCTTTGCCGGGATTACAGGCGATTTTTTTGATGTGCACATGGATGATGAGTTTGCCCGTCAGCAGGGTTTCCCTGGTCGTATTGCTCATGGCTTATTAGGGTTGGCGCTGACTGATGGTTTGAAAACCCGTTGCACAGTGCGGTTGCGCGGTATCGCGACATTAGGCTGGGACTGGTCATTTTGTGAACCGCTACTGCCCGGCGACCGTATTTCCGCGCGTATCTGTGTGGTTAAAAAACGCCCAACGAAGAACAGCGAGCGCGGGATTGTCACGTTCGCGTTGCAAGTCATCAACCAGCAGGACGTTGTTATTCAGCAGGGCGAAACGTTACTTATGATGCAATACTGATAGCCCTGTAAGAGCGCGCAGTCCGCTGACTGCGCGCTCTTTTTTGTTTACCGACATGCCTTCTGGCGCAGCTCTCATCAGAGTTTTTTGCTATCTCCCTGAAAAAGTGCTAAAGATTTCACGCCGATATCAGCCGTTCAGGCGCTGTATTCAGATTATGATGAAGTTGAATATCGGTGTCAGACTCAGGGAGGGATTGTGTCAATACCAGATCGAAAACAGAGTGCGACGGTAAGCTGCACCATGCAGGATAAGATCAAAGAGCTTACTCGTAACTTACTGATTGCGCACGGCTACCATAAAACAACGTTCGGCGTGATTGCCAAAGCGCTACAGGTGACGACGACCAATATTCATTACCACTTTGGTAATAAAAATAACCTCGTCGAGATTGTGGTCAGTGAATATGTTGCCGAAGCAAAAAAAAATCAGAGCGCTATTTGGCTGGATAAAACCACAACGCTGGAACAAAAAGTGTCTAACGTGGTGGCATATAACTACCAGCTTTACAAAAAATATAATCCTGATGGCGAGGGATGCCATCCGTGGAGCCTTATTGGTCGGTTACGCCTGGAAAAGGATGTACTTACAGAGGAGATGTGCCGTTCTCTCGCATCATTTACCCAACTTATGCAGGATGTTATTGGTCAAGCCGTTGAATACGCCTGGCAGCAGGGGCAATTAAAAGCGGATACACCGCGTCAGGATCTGATCCTGCTTCTTACTCATCTGGTAGACAGCTCATCGGTTTTTGCGCAAGACTCGGGAAGCTTTAGCCGACTTGAACAATTCTTCAACGCCTTCTGCAGGGTGGTTCTGTCTATGTACATGGTCAAGCCCTCCGCCAATTGAATGACGTTGAAGCTTCCAGCGGTTACTTGTAGTTTACGCTGGAACTCCCTCTCGGGTTGAATCCGTTAATCCATCCCAATCACTATCTCATCAAACCTCGCCTCAAACCCCGACAGCAGCGCGTTCTCCATCAGCTACGCATCAAACTGGTGGCTGCAAATCAAACACTACAAACGTCTACACAGTGCGGTTGAAATCAAGCAGCCCGGATGTTTAAACAGATCGTCGCGGCCCTGTTCATCCGGCGGGGCGTAGACCGGGATCGGATTACCCACCCCCAGCGGTTCAATATGGCTACTGGCAGATTTATCTCCGGTAATCAAACCGCTTAAGTGATGTAAAAAGGTGGATTTGCCGGAACCGGACGGCCCAGGCAGAGCCACCATTTCACCGTGATGAATGCTCAGATCAACCGCATACAGCGCTTGATGATGATTGAAGGTTTTGGCGAGTTTCTCGACACGAATAATCGTTTGCATGATGCAGCTTTTTAAAAAGAGGGCTCCATCGTGGTGGATTATTTCGTTGGCTGTTGTTTGATGACATTAATCATCCATGGCACACCAAATTTATCGGTGACTTTGCCGAATCCATGCGCCCAGAAGGTTTCCTGCCAGGCCATTTCGATTTTTCCGTGGGCGGCAAGGTTATCAAACCAACGTTTTCCTTCCTCGATCTGATGTGAGTCGAGCACCAGCGTAAAGCCGGAGTAGTTGGCTTTTCCTGATGGTATGGCATCGCTCATCATGATATCGCTGCCGGCGATGCGCACATTGGCATGGGCGATGGCAGTATCGGAAAATTGCATGCCTGACGGGCAGCCTTCGGCGCTGTCCTGTGCTGGTTTCGGCATTTCGCCGAAGTTGATTTTATAGAGCAATTCCGCGCCTAACGTGCGTTGATAATAGGCTATTGCGTCGGCACAGTTACCGGCAAAAGAGAGGTAGGGGCTTAACGACATGATGATGACCTCAGTTAAGAGAAGTCAGTTAAGTGTAGTTCGAAATTTATACCGGTGAGGGAGTAGGCCTGATAAGACGCGTGAGCGCCGCATCAGGCATTTGGCACTGTTGCCGGATGCTTTGCACCCGGCATGTGAAATCAGCTCTTTTTCACGAACTCAGATTTCAGCTTCATCGGACCAAAACCGTCGATCTTGCAATCGATATTATGGTCGCCTTCAACCAGGCGGATGTTTTTCACTTTGGTACCGATCTTCAGCATTGAAGAGCTACCTTTCACTTTTAGATCTTTAATGATGGTCACGCTGTCGCCGTCAGCCAGCAGGTTGCCGTTCGCATCTTTAACGATCAGCTCGTCGCTTTCCTGCGCAGGTTCGTTATCGTTCCATTCGTAGGCGCATTCCGGGCAGATGTACATGCCGTTATCTTCGTAAGTGTATTCGGAGTTGCATTTCGGGCAGTTTGGTAATGACATGTGAATTTCCTCAAAAGTCAGCGGGGCAAAAGCGCCAAAAAACGGCAGATTGCCGAAAAAGGCCGCAATTATACACAAAATCCCTGAGTTTGTCGGAGGTACTGCTGATTTTAGACGACGATCGTTTTCATTTGAAAGACAACGTAAAAAGAAAATAATCTTTTTCCTCCATTTATTATTTAAGCTAATGTTAAAGCTCTTCTTGTTCTTTTTTTAATTCAATTGTTATTTTTATCTTCTGATTTTATGTGTCGGAAGAGGATTACTCATTCCAGTAAAACAATCTATTAAATATAGAATTGTTTTTGCATTAATTTTGGAAGCCAAAAGCAGAATTAAAAACGATCTGGATAAATAAAAGTAATTAAATTTACTTTAAGGAAGAACTTTCCATGTGCACACAGACCATATATGAGTTAAGTCAGGAGGTGGAACGTCTGTTACTGTTTTCCTGGAACTCCCACAGCAAATTGCCGCCTTGTATGAGTGGTTTTCCGCCCGTTGTCGTTGGAAGGAGAAAAGGTTAGTGCAACGAGGGATGCAGAGACAGGTGGACAAACATCCCGTTTGTTGGTCAGTGACCCCGCGGTGGCAGACTGTCGCGTTGGGGATGCCGCGACTCTGTTCAGCACAGCGTTTGGCGAAGGCGATGATAGAGGAAATCTTTTCTGTAAAACAAGTGTGATAAATTGGTTGCGTCAATGAATATTAAACGAAATGTGCATGTGAAGTTGATCACAAATTTAAACGCTGGTAGGGTAAAAAGGTTATTAACTGCCCAACTCAGGCGTCAACAGGTTTGGTTGTACAGTCCTCAGCAGACCGTGTAAGTAAACCCGCTACGCTTGTTACAGAAATTGCATCCTGCAATTCCCGCTCTCCTTTTGCGGTCGTCGCGTTGATTTTCTGGCGTGTGCGGAAATGGGCTTACTCTGTGAGGAAAGCTATGCTGAAAAGGAAAAAAGTAAAACCGATTACCCTTCGTGACGTCACGATTATTGATGACGGCAAATTGCGAAAAGCCATTACTGCGGCATCGCTGGGTAATGCAATGGAGTGGTTCGATTTTGGTGTCTATGGTTTTGTTGCTTACGCATTAGGTAAAGTCTTTTTCCCGGGCGCAGACCCTGGTGTGCAGATGGTTGCCGCACTGGCCACTTTCTCCGTTCCCTTTCTGATTCGACCGCTTGGTGGACTCTTCTTTGGTATGTTGGGCGATAAATATGGTCGCCAGAAGATACTCGCTATCACCATTGTGATTATGTCGATCAGTACGTTCTGTATCGGCTTAATACCGTCCTACGCTTCTATTGGTATTTGGGCGCCGATTCTGCTGTTGCTGTGTAAAATGGCGCAAGGCTTCTCGGTGGGTGGCGAATATACCGGAGCGTCGATATTTGTCGCGGAATATTCTCCCGATCGTAAACGTGGCTTTATGGGCAGTTGGTTGGACTTTGGCTCCATTGCCGGATTTGTATTGGGCGCAGGCGTAGTGGTGTTAATTTCGACCCTTGTCGGCGAAGAGAAATTCCTCGACTGGGGCTGGCGCATTCCGTTCTTTATCGCTCTGCCATTAGGGATTATTGGGCTTTATCTGCGTCATGCCCTGGAAGAAACTCCGGCGTTTCAGCAGCATGTTGAGAAACTGGAGCAGGGCGACCGTGAAAGTTTACAGGATGGCCCGAAAGTTTCATTTAAAGAGATTGCCACTAAACACTGGCGTAGTTTGCTGGCCTGCATCGGTCTGGTAATTGCGACTAACGTCACTTACTACATGTTGCTGACTTATATGCCGAGTTACCTTTCGCATAACCTGCATTACTCGGAAGATCACGGCGTGCTGATTATCATCGCCATTATGATTGGCATGCTGTTTGTGCAGCCAGTAATGGGGCTGCTGAGCGACCGTTTTGGTCGTCGTCCGTTTGTGATCTTTGGCAGCGTGGCGTTGTTTGCACTGGCGATCCCGGCGTTTATCCTGATTAACAGCAATATCATCGGTCTGATTTTTGCCGGGTTACTGATGCTGGCAGTGATCCTTAACTGCTTTACCGGGGTGATGGCTTCTACGTTGCCAGCGATGTTCCCGACGCATATTCGTTATAGCGCGCTGGCGGCAGCGTTTAATATTTCGGTGTTGATTGCCGGTCTGACGCCAACGCTGGCGGCCTGGCTGGTAGAAAGTTCGCAGAATCTGATGATGCCGGCATATTATCTGATGGTGGTGGCGGTAATTGGTTTGATTACCGGTATTACCATGAAAGAGACGGCAAATCGTCCGCTGAAAGGCGCGACGCCGGCGGCATCGGATTTACAGGAAGCGAAGGAAATTCTCGGCGAGCATTACGATAATATCGAGCAGAAAATTGATGATATCGACCATGAAATTGCCGAATTGCAGGCGAAACGTGCTCGCCTGGTGCTGCAACATCCACGTATTGATGCGTAATCTGAAGCAGGTTGCCTGATGCGACGCTGACGCGTCTTATCTGGCCTGCCATTGGGTAAGGCATGATGTCTGGATCTTAAGGTTCACTTAAGCTCTCATACGCATACTCTCCTCCATTCGTCTGGAGGAGAGTGCCATGAAAAAACGTATTTATGAAAGTTTAACCACCGTGTTCAGCGTGCTGGTCGTAAGCAGCTTTCTTTATATCTGGTTTACAACGTATTGATCTTTCTTCAGCCGTACCCAGGCGCGCGTACCGGATGTCCCTTCCCGGTTTTGCAGGAAAAATTGCCCGTGATGCAATTGTGTGATGCGGCTGACAATACTTAATCCCAAACCAATCCCGCCATAACGGCTGTCCATCCGCACAAATGCTTTGCTCAACTCCCCGCATTTACTCTCATCAATACCAGGCCCTTCATCTTCAACAGCCATTACCGCATCGCTATCATCTTGCAGCTTAATCATGATGTTGGTGTTTGGTGGGCTATAGCGATGGGCGTTTTCGACCAGATTACGCAATAACATTCGCAGTAGCGTCGCGTCGCCCTGAACTGTGATGTCAGCGGCGCTTTCTGGCAACAGCAAGGTTTGTTGGCGCTGGTCGAGCATGGTGCTGAGTTCGTCATACGAGGGCAGGATCACATCTTCCAGCAGCTTTACATGCTGATAATTTCCCGAAGAAAATGATTGCCCGGCGCGCGCCAGTTGCAACAACTGGGAGACGCTCTCCATCATTTGATCAAGCCGCGCCACTAACGGCGCCACATCAATATGGTGTGTTTTCGCCAGTAGCTCCAGATGCAAACGCACCCCTGCCAGCGGTGTTCGCAGTTCATGAGCGACGTCAGCGGTAAACAGGCGTTCATTATCCAGCGTGTTGGTCAGGCGGCTTACCAGATCGTTCAGCGCCGAAACTACCGCTTCGATTTCGAGAGTGGCGCTGTGAATGGTGATGGGCGTTAAGTTGTCGGCGGTACGCGCTTCCAGCTCTTTTTGCAGTTCTGCCAGCGGGCGTGTGATGCGCCGTAGCGCCTGATAGCAGATAAACAACGTCAGGCTGACCATAAAGACGCCGGGGACAATCAGGCTGGCGACAGCTTCGCGGATCTCACGCATGATGTGGCGATCGTTGTTGCGATTGTCGCGCAGCGCCTGTTCAAAAAGCTGAATCTGCTCGGTACTTTCATGCCATAGCCAAAAGACGCTGATCAGCTCAAATACCAGCAGAATAGCCCCGATGGTCAATATCAACCGCTGACGCAGCGATATTGGTTGGCGTAGAAAACGCATCAGATTCAATTAGTTTTCCTCATTGGCGACCAGCATATAACCAAAGCCGCGCACGGTGCGGATACGGGCTTTGCCCACTTTGTCGCGTAGGTTATGGATATGCACTTCCAGAGTGTTGGTTGAGGGTTCGTTGTCCCAGTTGTATATATCGTTGTAGAGAATTTCCCGATGCACCGGGCTACCTGCTTTAAGCATCAGGCGCGACAACAGAGCATACTCTTTGGGCGTCAGAATCAGTTCTTCACCGCTCATCCATACCTGACGGCGTCCCATATTTAGCGTCAGGTTGCCTACATTCAGCTCGCTCTCGCCTTGATTATTATGGCGGCGCAGCAATGCACGGATGCGGGCGTGCAATTCTTCCAGCGCGAACGGTTTTACCAGATAGTCGTCAGCCCCGACATCCAGCCCGGCGATTTTGTCAGTAAGAGTATCGCGGGCGGTTAGAATTAACACCGGCAGAGTGTATTTTTTCTGCCGGATACGGGCGAGAAAATGCAGCCCATCTTCATCGGGTAAACCTAAATCCAGCACCACCAGGCTGTAATGCCCGGCTTCAAGGCTTTGCTCTGCCATCCGCGCTGTCGAGACGCCATCGCAGGCGTAACCTTCGGTTTGCGCCGCCAGAATCAGCCCCTGCAATAACAGTGTATCGTCTTCAACAATCAGAATTTTCATTGAGTATTTCTCCTGCAGGTCTGCAGAATATCATCCGCGGCCTGATAATACTTCGTCTCGACGCCGGTTAATCCCAACAAGGTTGAGAATAAATTGTCCTGTGAATAGTGCTGCGTTTTTGCCAGTTCTTGCAGGCAACTCTGGTCAACCTGATAACGTTTTTGATAATCCTCTGACAGCCACAACAGCATCGGTACCTGTTTCTGGCTGTCCGGGGCGATGGCGTACGGCAGGCCGTGCAGATAGATACCGTTTTCTCCTAACGATTCGCCGTGGTCTGAAAGATAAACCAGACTGGTGGTGAATTTATCCTGATGTTCTTTCAGCAGATTAATCGCTTTATCAACAATATAATCGACATAGAGCACCGTATTGTCGTAGGTATTCACCAGTTGTTCCTGTGAGCAGGTCTGGATTTCGTTAGTGTCGCAGGTCGGGGTAAATTTCCTGAACTGCGGCGGATAGCGGTTGTAATAGGTCGGACCGTGGCTACCGATGGTGTGTAATACAATGAGGCCATCGCCTTGCAGATTATTGATGTACTCTTCCAGCCCGTGGAACAGCACTTCGTCATAGCATTCGCCGTTGATGCACTGACCTGGCAGGTTCAGCGCGGTGACGTTCTGGTGAGGCACGCGGTCGCAGACACCTTTACAGCCGCCATCGTTGTCATTCCACAGCACACTAATACCCGCCCGTTGAATGATATCCAACACACCTTCCTGGTGTTGCGCCAGCTCTTCTTTGTAATGCTCGCGCGGCATATCCGAGAACATGCATGGTACAGAGACGGCTGTTGCCGTGCCGCAAGAAGCGGTATCAGGGAAATAGACCACATTATCTTTTGCCAGACGTGGATTGGTTTCGCGTGGATAACCATTCAGTGAGAAGTTCTCTGCGCGCGACGTTTCTCCGACGATCAAAATGGTCAGGTTTTTACGTTTCCCGTCTTGCATTAATGGGTTGCGACGAGCATCTTCACCAATGCGTATCAGTGGCAGATTAGCCGACCGCTGGTGGGAATACCACGACCAACTGGCAACAATGCTGTTGGACGGGCTTAAGGATTTCACCAGCTCTTTGTTATTGCGAAATAGCGAGGCATAGTCTTTGTAGAACAGTGCCGCAACCAACAGAATTAGTAGCACGGAAATCAGGATATTGGCTCCGCGTAAAAGAACGCTTCGCAGACGTGAAGTGGAGGGTCTGATTTTGATCCAGCAGGCAATAATCGCGGCCAACACGCCACTTAATCCCAGCGTTAACAGCATTTGCGGGGTCATCAGGGCATAACTTTCCGCTGGAGTCGTATCAATGATATTGGTGATCATTGAGCGGTCGATGACGATGCCATAGGTCATGATGAAATATTGTGCCGCCGCGCCGACCAGAATAAACAGGCAAGCTATCGGACGGTTAAGCCATAAGAAGGAGCCTAGCGTCAGGACAATATTAATCACGCTGAATGCGACGACCGGCATCGACAAGAAAACCAGAACGTTATGCAGTGAATCCAGCGGTAACACCTGCAACACCTGTCTAAAAAAGGCGATATTCAGGCAGACTGAGATATAAAAAGCAGCGAGTAATAACCAGGCGAATAAATTTAAAGAGGGTCTTTTTAGAAGGCGCTTCAACATCACGGTATTTCCATCAAACAAAGTGCGCATATGCTCGCAAAGCAAAATTAAGCCAACCTTAAGTTCTTAAGGTTGGCTTATCTGCCTGCGGGATTAAGAGGCGTTAATCTTTGCTTATTGGCGCATCTAATGGATATGGGTTTTTATGCAACCGGTTGTAATTCAACGCATACATGGCGGTGATCACCATCAGGGTGACAAATGACCACATGACTTCTTTTGCGCCAGAACCTACTACCGCCCAGATGCAGTAGAGAAAAGCAATAGTCGTAATGGCCAGATACGCCGGACGTGCTTTGCCGAAGTGGCCGTGACCTAACAGCAGTAACGCGGCGCAGGTATAAAGATATGGCACCAGCGTAAAGATAACCGACACGGAAGAAACCAGTCCAAACTCTTTAGTGGCGTTTGGCGAGATGCTGCTGAGCTGGAATATCGTCATTAAAATGCCGACGATAATCAGGCCTGCTACTGGTGTACCTGCTTTGTTTACGCGGGTAAAAATCGGTGGGAACAGGCCGTCATCGGCGGCGGCTTTTGCCGTTTGCCCCGCCAGCAGGGTCCAACCGCCCAGAGAGCCTAAGCAACCCGCTGCCGCGCAAAAGGAGACAATCGCGCCGGCGGTGTCGCCCAGCGCCATTCGCGCCGCATCACCGAACGGCGAGGCAGAAACGCGCAGTGCCGCGTTGGGTATCATCCCCATAATTGCGGTGGTAGAGAGTACATAGCAAACGGCGGCAATCAATACCCCGCCGATGGTGGCGATTGGCACATTGCGTTTGGGATTTTTCACCACGCCAGCCGCAACGGAAGCACTTTCTACCCCAATAAATGACCACAGGGTAACGTTAAGGGTGCTTTGAATCGCGCCGAAGGTACCCAGACCGCTGACGTTCCAGGCCGCCATATAGGTTGCACCGTGAAACCAGAACCAACCGAATACGGCTATTCCGACAATAGGGATCAGCGCCAGTACGGTGGCAACGGCCTGAACGCGGGTGATCATTTTAGGGCCGACGATATTCAGCAGAACGAAAATCCACAGCACCACGACGCAAGTAATGGTTAATACCAATGGATCTTTCAGAATGGGGAAGAAATAACTTAAATATCCTACGCCAATGACCACCATGGCGATATTACCGATCCAGCAGGCCAGCCAGTAGAGAACGTTGGTTTGATAACCGAGGAAAGGGCCAAAGCAGCGTCGGGCATAGGCGTAAGAGCCGCCGGGGCTGGGGTCGAGGAACGACATTTTGGCGTATACCATCGAGAGTCCCAGCGCACCGATAATTGTCACCAACCATCCATAAATGGCAATCCCGCCAGTGGAGGCCAGGTTTGCAGGTAACAGAAAAACACCTGACCCCATAATATTCCCCGACACCATCAGGGTGACGGGGATTAAGCCCACTTTGTGAGCATCAGCATCCGAAGACATAATTAAACTCCTGCGAAGGCGAGCTTCGTGACAATAAATTACGTCATATCATACGCCTGCATCCGCGAGTTGAATTATTGTTGGCTGGGTTATCGCTAATGCCGTTATTAATATAGCTCTTTGTTTAGGTTAAAAATCAGGCGACAGAACGTTCTCTGTGCTGGCTAACATAATGCAGCGGCGTCATACCATAGAAGTCTTTAAAAACAGAAATAAAGTAAGACGTACTGTTGTAACCGCAGGACTGGGATACCTGGGAGATATTTTTACCGTCCATCATTAATTCATTTACGGCATAACGCATCCGGCAGGTAGTGATTATTTGGCTATAACTGGTATTTTCACTTTTCAGCTTTTTCTTTAACAAGCTAGGGCTAAGGCATAAACAACTGGCTACCATACTAAGATTCCAGTCTTTATGAATATCGCTTTCAATAATTTGATAAACGCTGTCGCTAACACAACTACGTAACATATACATAAGTAGCGAAAGGAATTTTTTACTGTCGAGAAAACGTGATAGCACAGTGAATAATAATGCACGCGTCCGTTCTTTTTCCGACTCTGTATCAGCGGGCGACATGCTATATCGTGCAGCGACGCGAAAAACGTCTGGCATCAGGCATGGCAAGGTGAGGATAGGGGGAGCGCTGCGTTGCCACACCGGTATTTGCGAGAGATCTTTACTCAGAAAACGGAGGTAATCTTTAATGATGTCGTGACTAATATGAGCAACCAAAGTGTTATTAAGAGAGGAGATGTCGATAATATTATTTTCACAACTTAATAACGCCATATGGTTAGCTTTCAGGCTAATAGGTTCTTTCCCATTCACTCTTAGCCAGACATCTTTTTCAGTCAATAAAACAATACAGGGTTGGTTGCTGCAAATCCTCATACATGTACTCCTGGATGCAAATAAAAGACCAATTCTCGCCATAGCAGAGCGATACCGGGAAATGGTTATATAATTGTATGATGAATAAAACCATGCATAAAAATAACGGGTTTTACTAATATTACAAATTTTTATAGTAATTTCTTATGTACAAAATTTTTTACAGGGTTAAGGTG